>JAJZMO010000157.1 GCA_021798235.1 Acidobacteriota bacterium
GGTGTGCTGGGGTGTGCTTTGCGTCGGAGCTGGTGGGGTGGTCGGTGCCAGGGAAGAGTGCTTCTGCTTTTTATGGGAGAAGTGGTTCACGATGTCCGGCCAGAACTCCACCACAATGGCTCCCATAGCGCCCTCGATGGTGTCAAAGGCGGCGCGTTCGAAGGTCAGCCCCACGCCGCGATCCTGCTGCGGGTAGTAGAGATTGGACAATCCACCCGCAGCCAGATTGCCAGCCACGTTGGCGTAATTTGGCCCCCAGGTGCCATTGTCATTTTTTGTGATGAACTCGGTGGAGATGGCATAGAAGGTGCGCATGCCGATGCTGCCCGTGCCTTTGCGGAAGTAGCGCGGGTCCTCACGCAACAGCACGGGGAAGACTGCGCTGCCGAGAATGATGCCGTCAAAGGTGTCGGCGTAGGACGCGCCCAAGCGCTTGCCGTAGCCCTGCATGCCCTGCCCGTAGCCTTCGAATTGATCGGTTGCCTGCTCGTAGCCAGCGTCCAAACCGGAGGCGAGAAACATGACCGGATCAAAGGCATTCGCAAAGGCCAGTTGGAATTTTTGCCCGGACGAAAGCACAACGTCATTGGCATAGAACGAGGTGTAGAAGTTGGGAATCACGCCGAGAATGCGCTGGTGTTCTTCCTGATGTACCTGCTGCTCTCCTTGCTCGTAGCGGGAGGAGGAATGCGGCTGCGTGGGCTGCGAGGCGGCGGGCGGCTGCGCAGGCGCTGATGAGGGCGCGGGCGCATCGGGCAGCTTGGTCTGCGCCTGTGTGGAACAGGCGGCCAGTAGAGCCATCGGCAAAAGACACTTCACCAACCGGGGCAGATTCACAAAAAAATTCAGGCAGGCACCTTCTTTTGTTGATGGTACTGCAGACGGGATTGCGGGGAAATTAGTTGCGCGGGTTCCCGGCATTTCTGCGAAATCAATGCGGCTGCGCCATTTCTCGCTGGAAGCGCGGCAAGATCGCGATCGTAGCAGCGCGAACTCGCGGGGTGTTTTTCTGCTGCAGGACGGATCGCCCTAGCGTTGTGCGATCGGTGTGTAGGGAGCCGGGTACTCGGGGCCAATGTACTCGGCGCGCGGACGGATGAGGCGGTTGTCATCCAACTGCTCGATGACGTGCGCGGCCCAGCCCGCAATGCGGCTGATGGCGAAGATCGGCGTGAACAGATCCACGTCAATGCCCAGCGTGGTGTACATCGAGGCGGAGTAGAAGTCGACGTTGGCGTTCAGCTTCTTTTCTTCCTTGATGAAGACCTCAATCTTGCGCGACATCTCAAACCACTTGGAGTTGCCGCTGGCCTTGCACAGATCCTCTGACATGCGGCGCAGGTGCGTGGCGCGTGGATCTTCCGTGTGGTAAACGCGATGGCCAAAGCCGGAGACCTTTTTCTTTTCCGCCAGCATCTGGCGCACGTACTCGACGGGATCCGCCCCAGCCTTGTCGATGGCAAACAGGATGCGCATGACGGCCTCGTTGGCTCCGCCATGCAGTGGGCCTTTCAGCGCACCAATGGCGCCAGTGACGGCGGAATGAACATCGGAGAGCGTGGCGGCGATGACGCGCGCGGCAAAGGTGGAGGCATTCAGTTCATGGTCGGCGTGCAGAATCAGTGCCGTGTCAAAGGCTTTTTCTGCGGTGGGCGAGGGCTTCTCGCCGGTCAGCATCCAAAGAAAATTGCCCGCGTGCGACAGGGTGGGATCGGCGGCCACGACAGGTTTGTTTTTGCGGATGCGGTCATAGCAGGCGACGATGAGCGCAATCTGCGCCGTCAGCCGGTAGCTTTTGCGCACGTTGGCGTCGTGCGTGTTGTCCTTCTCGTCGGCGTCGTAGAAGCTGAGCGCGGAGACGGCCGTGCGCAGCACTTCCATCGGCGTGCCGTTTTTGGGCAGGGATTCGAGCAGGCGCAGCACTTCGGGCGGCAGGGTGCGTGCTGCGGCTAGATTTTTGCGGAAGTCGGCCAACTGCGCCGCCGTGGGCAGCGCGCCAAACCAGAGCAGGTAGGCGGTCTCTTCAAAGCTGGACTTCTGGGCCAGTTCGTGAATGTCGATGCCGCGATAGGCCAGCACGCCGGCATCGCCATCAATCCAGCAAATGCCAGAGTTGGCTGCAACAATTCCTTCCAGTCCCCGCGCTGCCACTGCCGTTGTCATCGTTCTTTTGCTCCCTGTCTGGACGCCCTGCGGCCTTCCCCTGCAATCTCGCCAACATTTTGTTATAACGCAGCCGGGGAAGGCCGCGCCAGCGGCGGCGTAAATTTCTTGTGCTGCGGGCAGCTCGGGGGGCTACAGGTGGATGCGGCATACATCGCCGCGCCGGGAAGTGGTATCGTCCTAGGAACGGCCGCGGGCCGATTTTTGCGCCGTGTTTTTTCGGGGCTGCGCGCGGTGCAGTGGATCCCATTCCTGATCGAGTGAAAGGAGTTGTTGCCATGGCAGACGATATTTACGAGGAACGCACGCAACCCGGCTTGCCGCTGGTGGTGTTGACTGTGGCGCTGGTGGCTGCGTTGGCCGCATTGATTTGGAGCTTTACCCTTTCCCGCAGATTGAGCAGCACTGAGGCGCAACTGCAGACGCAGCAGCAGGAGAATCAACGGCAGAGCGAAGAGTTGGCTGCCACCGACCGCCGCCTGCGCGCCACCAGTGAAGAATTTGGCGACAAGCTGGGCATTACGCAACGGCAGATCGAAGACCGCGCGCAAGAGATTCTGCGCCAACAGCAGGCCGCTACCAAGCAACTGGCCCAGCAAGAGGCAGAGACTCGCCAGCAGGTGGGTGCCGTTACCAATGCGCTCTCTGGCGTGCAGACGGATGTGGGCGGCGTCAAAACCGATGTGGCCAACACCAAGACCGAACTGGCCAGCACCGAACAGCAGTTGCAGCGCGCCATTGGCGACTTGGGTGTGCAGAGCGGCCTGATTGCCACCAATCAGAAAGAGCTGGACATGCTCAAACACTCTGGGGACCGCAACTACTACAGCTTTCACTTGCTGAAGAATGCGCGGCCCGAGGCCGTCGGCACCGTCAAGCTGCAATTGCACAAGGCCGACACCAAGCACGAGCGCTACACCATGGAGGTCTTCTCCGACGACAAGAAGATCGAAAAGAAAGATCGCAGCTTGGATGAGCCGGTGCAGTTCTACAGCGGCAAACAGCCCATGCTGTATGAGATCGTCGTCAACAGCATTAGCAAAAACTCTGTGGATGGCTACCTGGCCACGCCGAAGGACGCACCGCAACCGGCTGTGATTCCGTAGCGGGCATAGACGGACGGCGCAAGGAAGACTCCAGAGGAAGGCGGCGGGTTGGACGGAGCCGAAATCCTCTGGAGTCTTTGCCACCTGGCTCCAGCAATCCCCAACTTGCAGATTCTGCCTTGCAGCGCTTGCTGCTCTCTGTGTCTCCCTCGCAGGCCCGGGCACGGCGATTTCATCTATCTGAAAAGAATCGCCGGAAAAAAATAACCCCCTTCAAAAAAATTCTTTATCCGCGATAACCAACCCGAACCCTGTGCGTCTAACGGGTACTGGAAGCTCGCGGGTCGCGCCCGCAGCTTCAATTTTGCAGAGTAAGGCAGGGTATGCGCGTGTCTCAGTACAAAGGAAAAGTGAAGTGGTTCAACAACTCCAAGGGATTCGGGTTCATTGGCCGTGAGGATGGTCCCGATGTCTTTGTTCACTACAGCGCGATTCAGTCGGAGGGCTACAAAAGCCTGAAAGAGGGCGACGACGTAGAGTTCGACATCGTGCAAGGCGACAAAGGCCCGCAGGCCGATGCGGTGCTGCGCACAGCCTCCGTACTTTAAAATCCAGAGCCACGGCCCGCAATTTTCGCCAGCCTGGCCCGCGTACGCGCGCCCAAGGCAGGTCAGGCGGCGGCGGGAGTGTGTATGTACTGCTCGGCTACTCAGCGGCCTAAAAACGCGCTAGAATTCTGGCACTATGAATGCCACTACTCCCCCGGATTTCAACGACTCCCTGCAGGACAGGGAGCATGACGAGACCCCCGGCTTTTTTCTGCGCTATCGCTGGACCCTGCTGATTCTGGTGATCGCCGCGCTTGTATCCGCTGCGGGCATGGTCGTCTGGTACGGTCACATGGGCACGCTGCAGCCCGTGGCCCAGGGCAAAATCCTGCGTCTCAGCACCTTCCCCATGCACGCCAGCACGGAAGACGGTGGCGGGCCGGGCATGCCGGGCCAGGCGCTCAATCAGGATCAGTTGTTGATTCTGGCGCAGGTGCAGGTGACCAACGTATCGAAAAAGCCCATCACCATCTTTGACCTGAACGGGCTGCTGTTGCAGGGGCAGGTGCAGACCACCAGTCTGGGGGCGAATGGGACGGATATTCACCGGCTCTTTCAGGCCTTCCCAGCCCTGGCTCCCATGAACGTGCCGCCGCTGGAGCGCAAGACGACGATCGCGCCGGGGCAGTCCGCGCAGGGGTTGGTGGTCTTCAACTATGGACTGACACCCCAGCAGTGGCAGCAGCGCACGGGCTTCGAAATGGACATTAGTTTTGAGCTGGGGCCGACGCTGGTGTTGAAGGTGAAGTAGGGCGACGCTGGGACAACGGAAACTTTGCGCAACGGCGGGCTTTCATCCTCCCGCCGCTGGCGCAGTGCTCGGCGTTACGGCTTGCGGCTTTGGAGCAAGCGCGCGTAGAGCAGCAGCGCGATCATGCTCTTGCCATCGAGAATTTTGTTGGTCTCCACCCAGCGCAGCGCCGTGGAGAGCGGCACCATTTTGCACTCGATAAACTCATCCGCCTCGGGCTGCGCTTGGCCTGCGGTCAACGCTTCGGCCAGATAAATCTGCATCCACTCCCCTAAAAAACCGGGGCTGGGATAAAAGCGCACCAGCTTGCGCCAGCGCCGGGCGCGGTAGCCGGTCTCTTCGATTAACTCGCGCTTGGCCCCGGGCAGCGGGGCCTCGTGCGGCTCCTTGCGTCCGGCGGGCAGCTCCCACAGATATTGTCCAGCGGCATGGCGGTACTGGCGCTCCAGCAACACGAGCGGATCGCGTGAGCTCTGGCTGGCATCCACGGCCAAGATGACCACGGAGCCAGAGTGCCGGATCACATCGCGGCGACTGGTGACGCCCTCCGGTTCGCGTACATAGTCCGCATGCACGTCGAAGAGCGGCCCCTGATAGGCCAGCGTGGAAGAGACCAGCACAACTTTTTTTGTCACGCGTTTTTTTGCTGGGCGCTTGCGTGCGGTCTTTGCTTGGGCGGGAGCGGGTGTTTTTGCAGCCGCGCGCGGGCTGGCTGCGCGGGCTGCGGTCTTCGATGGTGTTTGCGATGTGCGGGTTGGCATCTTGCAAGCACAATAGCATTTGCTGCAAGGAATGCAAAAGCCAGAACGAAATCTACTGTGCCTCGCTGCCGAATGCGGTTAAGCCGGAATAGCTGGTTTTTCAAGCGGAGTCAATGCAGTCTGCACGTGGTCGATTTCATCCTGAATGGCTTGCGCCCGGGCATTGCCAGCGGGGAGAGCGGCTAAATTCGATTCGATAATCGCTGGAATTTTTTCCGGGATCATCCAGGCAACCTCCTGGAAGGCGCGGATCGCTGAAGCTGACAATGGGTCATGACGGCTGGCTGAGTTGACCTCACTTACATGCAACTGGCAAATGCGGTCGGAATGTTTTTTCAGAATTTTGTAGGCCTCGGTCATGGTTGTATCCACCTGCCGTGCATGGCCAATATCCAAGCAGAGCCGTGCTTTTGGCAGCTTTTCAAAGATGCTGTCGAGTTCCTCTGCTGTCCGGCCTGTTGTTTTCCGGCGGTCCATGTTTTCTATGGCAAGCTGTTCTCCGAATTTCTGCCATGCTAAAAAATCATGAATTGTGTCGGGATGTAGAACAATCGGCCAATGTTTTGGGGTGTGAGCCAGAAGGAGCGTTACGATTTCCCCCTCTTGCTCGGCATCAAAGTTGCTTGGCGCATGAATCGAAATATAGCCATATTTGGCGATCCTGCTATGTTTTTGAAGTTCTGGGACAGCTTTCAGCAACGGGAGCAATTCTCCATGGCGAAGGGCTGAAAACTCTACGCAAGTTATCTCATTTATGCCTTGCATTATTGCGAGTGCGCCTGAAAAATCTGCAAAAGCCAAGGCCCCGGTCGAAAATCCTGCGAGTCGCGGCATATTAGAAAACTCCGTATTGAATCGTTAAATCGCGCAAATCCGAATCTTGCCCCAAGAAGATTTTCAGGAGTGCATCGCCAAATTCCCTTCGAATCGTTTGGGCCTGGATATATTCCGTATCGCTGTCCATAGCATGGATCGACAGTTCATCGAGATGCTTCCTCATGTTCTGGCCTTGGAGCAGTCCGAGAAATTTATCATACGCATCGAACAATTTTTTTGATTCGGGCAGCAGATGGTGATATTCAACCCGGATCAGTGTGTCGGCGAAAATCTCCAAAGGAGTCATATCGAAGGTTGTCCGCAAATTGTCAATCAGCGCTTGGGGATTATCTCTGCTGCTCTTGCTCCAATCCTTATCGCTGATGTCCAAGTGACAGCGCAAACATGCGAGCATACCAGAGGCGTAGATGAGTTTGCGGGAAAGGCCTAGTTTGATATTGCGCAGAGCGTAGCCCTTGTTGTTGCGCGTACGCTGTTTATAGGCGAAATCAACAACCATGGTGCGCCAGTATCGGGCAATATCGTTGAGCAGAAAGAGGGGCACGCCCCGCTCTTTTTTAGGAACCCACAGGCCGTGGTCTTCCGTCACATACCGGTGCAGGATATTGTTGCGTACCCGCTCCCAGGCTGCTGATTTTCCCAGCGGCTTTGACTCCAGTAGTAAAAGAATTCTGCGGGTTGTATTTATATTCGAATCATCCTCTCCACCGATCCAATGCAGAATTTCATGGCTGAAGGAAAGGTTGCCGAAAGTGCCCTCTTTCCCAGGAGCCTTGGCCTTTTTCTCATCCAATTTCTGTTGAATGGTGAATGCGGCATCCATGTGTTTTGGATCCGCCATTCCATCAATCAGCAATGTCCAATCCACATCACTTTGTTCCGTGGCTTCATCTCGGGCCAAAGAGCCGAAGACGACGATACTGGTGTCATCTGTGTCCAAGCCTTTGAGGGCACCCGTGTACTGGATGCGCATTTTTTGCGCACGGACGCGCGCATTTCGAATGTTCTTCCATGTTGCTTGTCCCAGTTTTTGCGCGAGCAGGTCAATGGGATTTTGAGTTGGTGCGGAATCGTCTTGTGACGTTACGGTCATTGTGCGTGGACGTACTCCAGCGTACCAAAATTCCATAAGCAGCGACGCTTGTGCAGGTTTGGGGGGGGGCGGCTTGCAACCTGCTGCCGTTTGCATCGTGTGTGGGGGCGGCAGCATCCATTCTTTGGTTGCATGAGACACTAGGCTTTCGCGCAGGCGCGCCGTCCGGGCGTGCGTGCGCCTATCGACAGGAGCGATTCCGGCTTGCAGGCAGACTGTACTCCCATCGCGCAGGTACCGCAGAGCAGCACACTCTTCCGCGACTTTTTGAGTGGAGACAAGGCGGCGCTGAACGCTTTTTACTCTCCGCTGCGCGCCAGTAGCCAATGGATGCGGCAGGCATCCCCAGTGCCGCCGGAGCGTCGCACCGCTGTGGCGCAATTGCTGGCCGAGCAAAACAAAAATCTGGGCGCAAGCGCGGAGACGCTGGCCAACGTGCAGCGGCTGGCCTCGGGAGCCAACGCTGTTGTCACCGGCCAGCAAGTGGGACTTTTCGGCGGGCCGCTGCTGACTCTGTTGAAGGCGGCCACGGCTATTCGCAAAGCGGAAGAAGCCACGCGCGCCGGTCACGCCTGCGTGCCCATCTTCTGGCTGGCGAGTGAGGATCACGATTGGGCCGAGGTGAACCAAGCCACGCTGCCCGCACCGTTGCCGCGTGGCGCGGAGCTCGACATGCTTGCCAACGGTGGACTGCGCACTTTGCGTTTGCCAACGGCACCGGCCCACACGCTGCCAGTGGGCGCACTGAGCCTGGGGGGCGCCATTCTTCCGCTGCTGGACGAAGCGCGCGTGCTCCTGGGAGAAGATGCGGGCCACGCGTTGCT
>JAJZMO010000158.1 GCA_021798235.1 Acidobacteriota bacterium
TGGCGCGCAACGCGCGCGTATGCCTGGACGGCCAGTCCCCCGTGCGGCACGGCATCCGGGGCCCCCACGAACAGGCCCGCGTTCGTAGGGTGGTTTATTCCCCCATTAAGAACGTCTGCACCGCCGTCGCTCTTCCCGTTGCGCCGTCACACGTAATCAGCGTCGCCGCCATCCGGGGATCGCCCTTCGCCGCCTCGAACTTTGCCGGCATCCCCGTCAAAAACCGGTGCAGCACCTGCTCCTTCTGCACGCCAATCACGCTGTCATACGGCCCGCTCATCCCCACATCCGTCTGGAACGCAGTCCCGCCCGGCAGCACCCGCGCATCCGCCGTCGGAACATGCGTATGTGTCCCCAGCACCGCCGTCACGCGTCCGTCTAGGTACCAACCCATCGCCACTTTTTCTGACGTCGCCTCGGCATGGAAATCCACCACCACCACCCTCGCCTTCACCTGCTCCAGAATCTCGTCCGCTTTCCGGAACGGGTCATCCGAGCTCCCCATGAACACGCGCCCCTGCAAACTCACCACCGCGTAAGCCTGCCCCGTCGGCAGCTCGCCCTCATACCATCCATAGCCCGGCGTCCCCGCTACATAATTCGCCGGCCGCACAATCCTCCGCGGCCGCTCATCGCTGTCCTCCGGCACAGACTGCATGTACTCGATAATCTCCCGCTTGTCCCACACATGGTTGCCGGTCGTGATCACATGCGCGCCCAGGTCGAACAGATCATTCGCAATCACCGGAGTCAGTCCAAACCCTCCCGCCGCGTTCTCCCCGTTGATCACCAGCAGGTCCACCGCGTGCGTCTCCATCATGTGCGGCAGATGCTCCTTCACAATCCGCCGCCCGGCGCTGCCGAACACATCCCCTACAAACAGAATCTTCAAAATCAGCCTCTTCTTCCTGTCTTTGCCCTTAAATACCCGATCCTAACCCATTTCCACCCGTGCAAATGCTTGCCCACGCCGCTCCCCATGCTGTTTTCAGCCCTCATCACGCCCTCTTTTGCGCTCGGAATTGTTACAAAACCGTGCCTGCGACAAATTCCCGCGTTATTCGCCGATAACCTGTGTTAGCGTTTCAACATGGCCGTCAACACTCGCTTTGCCACGGGCGTGCACGCGATGGTGTTACTTGCTGCAGAGCCCAATATGCTCCACACATCTGAAGCCATTGCAGCACGGCTTGAGACCAACCCCGTAGTCGTGCGCCGCGTCTTCTCGCTGCTGCACCACGCTGGCCTTGTCGAAAGCCACAAGGGCCCCAGCGGCGGATCGAAACTCTCTCACTCGCCCAAGCAGATCACGCTGGCCGATATCTACAAGGCCCTCGACACCGGCGATCTCTTCCACACCGCGGAGTTCGCCGGTGAAGAAGCCGCCCAGACTGCCGGCGCACTCCAGCAGGTCTTCAAGGGCATCGAGCGCACCCTGCGCGACGAACTCTCCAGGACCACTCTTGCACAGATCACCAAAAAGGCCGCCAAGAAAGCCGGTAAGGCTGCCGCCAAAAAGACGAAGTAGCTCCCCTCACACTTCCGATTCCACCTGCATGCTGCGGCGCAGATCGCGCCGCCAGCGCAGCAGCAGCACCACCGCCAGCGAAATCAGCGCCGCCGTCAGCCCCGTCCACAGCCCCGTCAGCCTCCAGCCCAGCGCAAAGCACAGCACCCCGCCCACCGGCAAACCAAACACCCAGTACGCACCCAGGTTCATCCACATCGGAAACCGCGTCTCGCCCATCCCCCGCAGCGCGCCCGTCGTCACCGACTGTATCCCGTCAAAAATCTGAAACCCCGCCACCAGCAGCAGAATATGCGTACCCAGCGCAAACACCTGCTCGTTGCTCGTCCATATCGACAGAATCGTCCTCGGAAACAGCAGGAAGAGGCACGCCATCATCGCCATGAACCCAGCGCCCAGCCCAATCGCCATGTAGCCGGCTCGCCCCGCGCGCGCCCGGTCTCCCGCCCCGACAGCATGCCCCACCGCCACCGCCGCCGCCGCGGAAATCCCCAGCGGAACCATGTACGTATACGCAGCGCAATTCAGCACAATCTCATGCGTCGCCAGCGAAATCGGATCCAGGTGCGCCGCCATCACTGTCGCCGCGCCAAATCCGGCCACCTCCAGCACCACCTGCGTGCCCGCCGGCAACCCCAGCGCACACAACCGCCGCAGCCTCGCCACGTCCATCCCCGGCCAGTGCCGGAACAGCGAGTGTCCGCGCCCCTGCTCATGCGCCCATGCCGCATACACCAGTACCGCCGCCATATACAGTCGCGCAAAGCACGTCGATATCGCCGAACCGCGCACGCCCATCGCCGGAAAACCCAGGTGTCCGTAAATCAGCACCCAGTTCAGCGCCCAGTTCACCAGGTTCGCCGAAACCAGCGCAAAGCTGATCGGCCTCACCTGCCCCACGCCCTGCAGATACCTCCGGAACGCCCCGTATACCAGCAGCGGCAGCGTCCCATAATTCAGGAACTCCGCATACTGCTGCGTCAGCCCGCTCACCTGCGCATTCACGCCATGATTCGTAAACAGCGCCGCGCCCGCCAGCGTCAGCAGCATCACCGGAAGCGTCGCCGCCAGCGCCATGTACACGCCCTGTGCCAGCCACTTGTGGCATTCGTCAAAGTCGCGCCTGCCCCACGCCTGCGACACCACCGTGTCCAGCCCCAGCAGCAGCCCAATCCCAAACAACGAAGGCCCATAGTAGATCGCGTTGCCCAACCCCACCGCACCGATCGCCGCCGGACCCAGCTTGCCCACCATCGCCAGGTCCACCACGCTCATCGTCATCCAGCCCAGCTCTGAGAGCACAATGGGGCTCGCCAGCCGCAGCAGCTCGCGCAGCTCACGCCACAAATCCGGCGGAGCCTGGCCACCGGCGCGTTCAGAAATTGGCGTCTGCATGTCCATAAGGAAACTCTGACGATTGTACGTGTGGATGCATTCGACGCCTCGCATCTGTTATTTTCAAGAAGTCCACCCGCGCGGAGAGATGGCCGAGTGGCTTAAGGCGCACGCTTGGAAAGCGTGTATACCGCAAGGTATCCAGGGTTCGAATCCCTGTCTCTCCGCCATATATTCCTGTAAATCCCCTAGAATCAGATAAATAGCAGAAATGAAAGCAGTTAGAGGCAGGGGGTCTTGTCTCAATTTTCTCGATTTTGCCCCTGTTTGCCGTGATTTCTGGCGCAAAAACGTACCAAGCGGTAAAAGCCGTACCACGGTACTACCTGCCGGTAGAGGTATCTTTGTGTTTTCAGTTGATACCTGCGCAGAAAATTCTCAACATTATTCCGTAAGGCCATTGATATTCGCCGCGCCGAGGCTACTATGCACCTATAGATAGCAAAGGAGCCTGTATGTATATCGATGCTGACCAAATCATTAATCTCATCAAGAATCGCAGGGACTGGTTCATGGACGCTCAGATTGCCGGTACTGCGGCAGACCCTAAGGTCCATTCGCATGCAGAACTCAATCGTGCCATTGCGGACGAATACGACTCCCTGCTCACTGAGATCAGTAGTCACCAGTCCAAGGGATTTCAAACCGAGGTACGCTGAGTTTGTTAGGAACTCACAGACCGGAACGAGAACAATGTTGAACACCACGGCAACTACAGCGATTGCTAAAGCCCTAGGCCCTGACGGGCCTCTTGGCAAAGTCTCAGACCTGTTTCACAAACTTCTTGGGCCACTGTGTGAAGAAACAGGGTTGTTGCTCGGTGAGAAAGTTCATCAGTTTCGTTTGACGAATCTGAAGAGTGTCACGGAAAAGGCACAGCAGGCGTTTTCGGAAAGGGGAACTACACCGCACGCCGTTCCCCCAAGGCTTGCAATACCACTCCTTCAAAATGCATCGCTTGAAGAGGATGAAGCCTTACAAGACATGTGGGCAGGCTTGATTGCGACTGCATCCGAAGAACCCGATACGCTGCCACCTTCGTTCATCGAAATTCTCAAGCAATTGTCGCCATATGAAGCACAAACGCTGCAGTCAATCTACGGTTGGACATTACCATCAAAAGGGATATTTCCAGACCCAAAACGCCCTTTATTCGAGATTGATCTGCGCCAGATCATGTCTCAATTTCCAGACATTGACCTCGATGTTGCAATGGAGGCATTTCAACGTCTTGGTTTAGTTGGTCGTGAGTTCTTCTTACAAAAACAAATCGACACAAGTGGAATGCTGAGATTTCTACCTTCCGTACCAGTTTCCTATCAATTTTTAGGCTTTTCGAACCAAGATCAAGATACTAATGCACCCACGCTCGAAAGCTTGTATTACTTTACCCGTACGGGTATAAGTTTCATGAAGGCTTGCACCGGCAAAGACCCTGGCTTTGCTTTCAAGCAGTAGGACTGCTTAATTCGCTGCTCTACAACAGCAGCAAGCGATCCAGCGCAACCACTTCCTGCGCACAATCCTGCGCACACATCTGCTCGAACTCCTGCCGCTCTGCCTCTGAGTCGAACTCAAGAGGACACTCTGCCTCCCGCCACAGACCCTTCCCACGTCATTCAAAACGCCCCCTAAATGATAGAAATCCCCGGAAAACATTCGTATTTCTTCTTCGTGAAGAACTCACGTCGAGGAATGTCATACTCTGACGGGCGTATTTGTCCGGGGAACACCCTGCCGTCGTCACTCGACATATGATTGTGCGGGTCACGCACCGCCCATGACCGTCCACTGTCACAGCGCAACCGAACTGCGCTATGCTGGAGGCCATCAATGGTAGCCCGGCCTGCGGCTGCCTCTGGGGTTCGGAATGAGCGAATTTGTACTCAACGTCAACGGCGCTCGACTCCACGTCAACGCTCCTGCGGATGAGAGCCTGCTCTGGGTCCTGCGCAATCGCCTGAATCTCACCGGAACAAAATACGGCTGCGGCGAAGGCGAGTGCGGAGCCTGCACCGTGCTGGCGGACGGCCAGGCGATCCGGTCATGCCTGGTGCCGGCAAGTGCGGCCGTATCCTACAAGATCATCACCATCGAGGGGCTCGCCGCAGATGGCAAGCTGACTCCGCTGCAACAGGCTTTTCTTCACGAAGAAGCCATGCAGTGCGGATATTGCACCTCCGGCATGATCATGAATGCCGCTTCGCTGCTGCGCTCCAAACCGCATCCCACGCACAACGAAATTATCGAGGCAATGAACGGCAATCTCTGCCGCTGCGGTACCTACCCTCGCATTCTTGCCGCCATAAAACGCGCCGCCGGCGAGCCGGAAAATGGAGGCAGCCGATGAAGCCTCTCGATCTCGAATCACCCGAATATGGACAGGGCGCCACGAGCCGCTCTTCCAGTCGCACAAGCTTCCAGCTCGACCGCCGCGATTTTCTCAAGGTGCTCGGCGGCGGCCTCTTCATCTGCATGACTGACCTCCCGGACTGGGCGCAGGAGTCCGGCCATTTCTTTGGCCGCCACGAGTTGCCGAAGAACATCAGCGCGTGGCTCCACATCGCAGCCAATAACCAGGTGAAGGTATTCACCGGCAAAGTGGAAGTCGGACAGAACATCCGCACTTCGCTTGCCCAGCAGGTCGCCGAGGAACTGCGCGTCCCCTTTGACTCCATCACGATGATCATGGGAGACACCGCTCTCGTTCCATGGGACATGGGCACTTTTGGCAGCCGCACCACTCCCACCATGGCTCCCATATTGCGCACCATGGCCGCCGCCGCGCGCGAATCCCTCACGCAAACAGCCGCAAGGCGCTGGCACGTCGAGACAGCCGAATTAGTCGCCGCTGACGGCAAAGTCACTGACAAGAAACATTCGCGCTCGTTCACCTATGGCGAACTGACTCGTGGCAACAACATCGTGAAAGTCGTCACCGGCCACCCCGCGCTCACTCCCGCAACCCAATGGAAGATCGCCGGCACGCCCGTCCCCAAAGTCGGCATCCGCAAGTTTGTCACCGGCGAGCACAAGTACCCGTCAGACATCGTTCGCCCCGGAATGCTCTTTGGCGCCGTCCTGCGGCCCTCCGGCTTCAATGCAACGCTCGAATCCATTGACACAGGCGCAGCGGAAAAAATCCCCGGCGTACAAGTCGTGCGCGACGGAGATTTCGTCGGCGCCGTCTCGCCCGATTCCTACACCGCGCACCAGGCGGTGAAGGCCATCCACGCCAGGTGGAGTGTTCCCGCGCAGCCGTCCAATCAGAATCTCTTCCAATACTTGAAAAACCATCCGGAGACGGGCGGCCGTTTCGCGGAAGCGCCGCACACGGCGGGCAACGTCGCGCAGGCCCTCGCCGCCGCCGATCTCAGGCTCGAAGAGCAGTACACGGTGCAATTCATCGCGCATTGCCCTCTCGAACCCCGCGCCGCCGTCGCCGAGTGGGACGGCGACCACTTGACCGTCTGGACCGGAACCCAGAGGCCCTTCGGCATACGCGACGATCTGATGCAGGCTTTCCATCTGCCTGTCGAAAAGGTGCGCGTGATTCAGCCGGATATGGGCAGCGCCTACGGCGGCAAGCACGAGAATGCGGCAACCATCGAAGCGGCGCGCCTGGCCCGAGCCGCAGGCAAACCCGTAAAGGTCGAGTGGACTCGCCGCGAAGAAATGACCTGGGCCTACTTCCGCCCCGCCGGCCTCATGGAAATCAAGGCCGGCGCACGCCGCGATGGAACCCTCGTGGCATGGGAGCATCACAATTACAACTCCGGACCCGCCGCGATCGGCACCCCCTACGAGGTTGCCAATCAACTGATTCAATATCACCCCACGGAATCGCCGCTCCGCCAGGGCTCCTATCGCGCGCTCGCCGCCACGGCAAACAACTTCGCACGCGAAAGCCACATGGATGCGATGGCGCACGCTCTTCACAGCGACCCGCTCGAATTTCGCTTGAAAAATCTCTCCGACGCCCGCCTCCGCGCTGTCTTTGAGAAAGCAGCCGACGGCTTCGGCTGGGCCCGCGCGAAATCGACGCCGGACCGCGGCTTCGGCATCGCTGGAGGCACCAGCAAAGGCGGCTATGTCGCGACTTGCGTGGAAATCGAAATCGATCCTGCGACCAAAACGCTCCACCTCCGCCGCGTCGTGCAGGCCTGGGAGTCAGGCGCAATCGTCAATCCCAACGGGCTCCAAAACCAGGTCATGGGCGCCATGATTCAGGGAATTGGCGGCGCGCTCTTTGAAAATATCCGCTTTGCCGACGGGCGCATTTTGAATCCGCTCTTCTCCGGCTACCGGTTGCCGCGCTTCAAGGACGCGCCGCAAATTGAGGTGATCCTCATCGACAGAAAAGACCTGCCCTCCGCGGGCGCGGGCGAAATCGGCATCATCGGCATTGCGCCCGCTGTCGGCAACGCGATCTTCGCCGCCACCGGAGTGCGCCCCTGCAACATGCCCATGGCGCCCCGCCAGCCCATTCCCGGTATCAAGCCCGGCCCGCTTATCAGTTAGAACAAACCCCTGGCCCTCGCGCCCAACACGTGATCCACAGTCTGGCCACGCATCTTAGTGATGACGACGCTTCTTGCGCGGATCAGAATTGGAATCATCTCCGCTGAAGCGCACCTGCTCCCTTCGGAAGCCCTATTTTTCGAAAATCCAAACCGGCGGAGACGAAGCGGCGCCCGACGGCACATTCACGGCCAATCCCACCATTGCATACCCATTGGCAGGCACTCCATAAGCAAGATCAGGCGATATCATGATCGGCCGAGGAACAGTATCTCCCTGCACCTTGGTTCCCACAAGAATGTATCCGTCGTGGCCGTTGCCGCCGAACGCCGTAATGATATAGCCCTTGGCCGCGAGAGATTTCGCCGCCGCGCCAATGCTATCGTAGGGAGTCGCCTGCACTTCGGTGGTGTAAGCGGTGTGAGCTTCCGAGCTCCATCCGTACGACAGGAACACAACATCGCCCGTGGCATCGTCAAACGAAATGGCAGTCACCACCCGCCCGTTGGCGCCGGCATCGGCAATTGCCACCGGCAAGTCCTGCAGCGAGGCGGTTTGGTAATGCATGTCGAAGCCATCGGCCGTGCCCTTCACCAGCGACTCGCCAAACACATCCT
>JAJZMO010000297.1 GCA_021798235.1 Acidobacteriota bacterium
GCTAGTTCTTCGTCTTCTTCTTCTTCCCCTTCTTGTGTCCCCGCGGAGGCGGCTGCGCCACCCGCTTCGCAAACTCCGGCACCGCGTCTTTATCGAACCGCTTCGAACGCCGCTCGCTCTTCTTCGGATTCGCCGCCTTCGCCGGCCGCCCCGGTTTCGTCACCTTCGCTTTCTCCTCTTTCATCTCGCGCCTCCGTTCTGTCTTCCCGCCATTCTTCTTCGCCTTGCGCTGCGCCAGCCCCGCCGCTGCCTCTTCCTCGTCCAGCAGAATCGAAAACTGCAGCCGCTTCTCCACCGCATCCACGCGATCCAGCAACACCCGCACCGGCTGTCCGATCCTGAACTTCCGCCCCCAGTGCGCCCCGATTATCTCCCGCGTATTCTCCCGGTAAGTGTAGTAATCCCCATCCAGCGCACCCAGCGTCTGCAGCGGAACCAGCCCCTCCACGAACAGATCGTTCAGCTCCACAAACAATCCGTACTTCGTCGCGCTCAAGATCAGCGCAGCGAAGTCCTCGCCCACGCGATCGCGCATGAATTTCAGCTTCTTCCACTCCATCAGCTCGCGCTCTGCCTCCGCCGCGCGCCGCTCCGTGTCGCTCGTCTCCTGCGCGATTCCCTGCAGTTCCACCTCATCCAGCGGAGCAGCCTCCCGCGCCAGCTCCCGCTCGCGCGCATTCGGCAGCTTCCCATGCCGCGCGCTCGGCCCGTGCGGATCACCCGCGGCCACCACCCCATGCCCATCCACGCCCGCCGCCAGCAGCGCCTTCGTCACCCGATGCACAATCAAGTCCGGATACCGCCGGATCGGCGACGTGAAATGCGTATACGTCGGCGCAGCCAGCGCAAAGTGCCCCTCATTCTTCTCGCTGTAGCGCGCCTGCTTCAGCGAACGCAGCATCAGGTACGCCACAATCCGCTCCTCCGGCTTGCCCGCAATCTTTTCCGCCAGCTTCTGATACATCCGCGGGCTCACCGCAATCTCTTCGGCCACCTCATGCACCCGCGCCGGCTTGCCTCGCCCGCGCTCATCGCGCCGCTCGCCACGCGTCCGGAACTGCTTCACCGGCAAATTCCCCACGCCCAGCGAATACCCAAACGACGCCGCTACTTCCTCAAACTCCACCACCTTGCGCGCCTCCGGCTTCTCGTGAATCCGGTACAGCGACGGCGCCTCCAGGTGTTCCAGCCAGCTCGCCACGCACTCATTCGCCGCCAGCATGAACTCCTCAATCAGCCGGTTGGCCCATCCCCGCTCAGCCCGCGTCACCCCCTGCATCACGCCCGCTTCGTCAAACTCAATCACCGCTTCCGGTAAATCAAAATCAATCGACCCGCGCCGCTCCCGCTTCTTGTTCAATATCTGCGCCAGCCGCAGCATCCCGTCGATCTCCGCCGCCACGTCCGGGCACTCCGCCCGCACCGCTTCATCGCCGTCGATCATCGCCTGCACCTGCGTGTACGTCAGCCGCCGCGCCGAGCGAATCACACCCTCCGTCACCTCGTAGCCCAGCACCACGCCATGCCGGTCGATCCGCATCAGGCAGCTCAGCACCAGCCGATCCTCGCCCGGCCTCAGGCTGCAGATGTCCGTCGAAAGCTCCTGCGGCAGCATCGGCACCGCCCGATCCGGAAAATACACAGACGTTCCTCGCAGCCGCGCCTCCAGATCCAGCGCCCCTTCCGGCTGCACATACTGCGCCACATCCGCAATGTGCACCTGAAGCTCCCAGCTTCCGTCAGCCTGCTCCCGCGCCAGCACCGCATCGTCAAAGTCCCGCGCGCTCTCGCCGTCAATCGTCACAATCGGAAGCTCGCGAAAATCTCTCCGCTCCGCCACCACCGCTTCATCCAGCCGCGCGACCTTGCGCGCCTCGGCCAGCACATTCTCCGGAAAAATCCGTGGCAAATGATGCTTGCGAATCATCATTTCCACGTCCACGCCAAACGCGTCTTCCTCGCCCAGCACCTCCAGCACGCGCCCCCGCGCCGGACGCGTCGCCGTGGGCCATTCGGTGATCTCGACATCCACCACCAGCCCTTCCAGGTCTTCGTAAACGCTCGCGCGCCGCGCTTCCTCGCCCAGCACACGATGCACGCTCTCCTGCGCCGCCTCCGGCAGCGGCTCATCCCACGGAATCACCACCACCCCGCTCATCCGCTCATCAAACGGCTTCACAGAATGCCCGTCGATCCGCGGCTCGCGGACCAAGCCATACTTTCCCCTGCGTCCATGACCTTCCCTATCCAGGTCGCCGTAGTGAAAAGTCCCCACCACCGTGGGATTGCTCCGCGTCAGCACCCTCGCAATGCGCCCCGCCTGCCGGTCGTCGCCCGGCCGCTTCGGAAACACCTCCACCAGCACCTGGTCGCCCTGCATCGCAGTGCCAATCTCATTCGGCGGAATAAAAATATCCCCACCCCCCGCCGCAACCCGGTCATTCGGGCGCACGAATCCAAAGCCATCCCGATGCATATCCAGCCGCCCGGCCACCAGGTTGTCCCGCGATTGCGCGGCACCGGCCAGCGCCCATTGCTCCCGGTCCACCTTCACCAGCCGGCCCGCCGCCGTCAGCCGCGCCAGTTGCTCCAGCAGCAAACGCCGCTCCCGTCCGCCGCCCAGCCCGAATATCCGCACCAGGTGCTTGTATCCCGCGCGCTGTCCCGGCGCACGCTCAATCTGCCGCAACAACTCCCGATCTGTCATCCTTCTCCGATCCTCACTCAGATTCCGCCCAAATACATCAACCATTCATGCCCTGACAACCTGAACACGCCACGACCGCTGATTCTTCAAGAAATAGCCGCACTGCGCTCCATCGGCCTGCCCGCATCAGAACCAAAACCTTTGACCCTGATGATTCCCCCGCGCATTTCGCGGATTTCCACTTTTGCCCTTCCTCGAATTGGCTATTAAGATGCAGACAACGATCGCAATCGCCCTCGGCGGTCCGGCAAAGCCCTGCTCCCTTGCATCGCTTCCTTGCACTCTCCGCCGTCATGGGCCAACTGCTCCCCCAAGCTCCGGTTGTTGTGCCGGTAAAGTCATTAGGATAACGAAAGGATCATCACGCGATGTGGAAACCCAATCAGACCGGCAACCAGCCTCAGAACCCCTCCCATGAGCCCGTTCGTCCCACGCCCCCTGCGACGCCTGCCTACGAGCCTCCACGTCCCGCGGCGCCTGCCCAGCCGGTCATGAATTCCGCCGACCAGGCCACCATCGGCAAGAGCCTCGTCATTAAAGGCGAAGTCACAGGCTCTGAATCCCTCTTCATCGACGGCAAAGTCGAAGGCTCCATCACGCTGCCCGGCAACCGCGTCACCGTAGGCCGCAACGGCAATGTCGCGGCCAACATCACCGCCCGTGAAATCGTCGTCCTCGGCAAAGTCCGCGGCAATGCCAACGCAAGCGACCGCGTCGATATCCGCAGCGAAGGCTCCCTCATCGGCGATGTCTCCGCCCAGCGCATCTCCATCGAAGACGGCGCCTACTTCAAGGGCGGCATCGACATCCGCAAGTCCGGCAACGAAAAATCCGCGAATTCCTCCGCAGCCGCTGCATCCAGCTCAACGTCCACATCCGCTTCTGCGTAAATATTGCTGGTAATTCTTACCAAAAGGCTCCGGCACTCCGGAGCCTTTCGCATCTTCCCCTTGCGACTTCTTAAAGCTGACGCACATCGAATCCATCATGGACGTTCCCGCGCATCTCTTTTCGCCTCTTACCCTTGCCGGCATCACCCTTCCCAACCGCATCGCCGTCTCGCCCATGTGCGAGTACTCCTGCGAAGACGGATTCGCCACCGACTGGCATCTCGTCCACCTCGGCAGCCGCGCCGTCGGCGGCGCCGGACTCATCCTCACTGAGGCCACTGCCGTCTCGCCCGAAGGCCGCATCTCTCCGCTTGACCTCGGCCTCTGGAAAGACGAGCACATCGCCCCGCTCGCCCGCGTCGTCGACTTCCTCCATGCCCACGGCGCCCGCGCCGGCGTTCAGCTCGCCCACGCCGGCCGCAAAGCCAGCATGAGTCCGCCCTGGGAACATCACCGCGTCGTCCCGCCCGCCGAAGGCGGATGGACCGACATCGTCGCGCCCTCTGCCATCCCCTTTGCCGACGACTTCGCCACGCCCCACGCCCTCGATGCCGAAGGCATCACCCGCATCAAAGCCGCCTTTCGCGACGCCGCCGTCCGCGCCCACCGCGCCGGCTTCGACGTCGTCGAAATTCACGCCGCTCACGGTTACTTATTGCACGAATTCCTCTCGCCCATCAGCAATCACCGCACAGATGAGTACGGCGGCAGCTTCGAAAACCGCACCCGCCTCCTCCTCGAAGTCGTTGACGCCGTCCGCTCCGTCTGGCCCGCACACCTGCCGCTCCTGGTCCGCATCTCCGCCACAGACTGGACCGCCGGCGGCTGGGATCTCAACCAGTCCGTCGATCTCGCACGCCTGCTCAAAGCACATGGAGTCCATCTCCTCGATGTCTCCAGCGGCGGCAACGTCGCCACCGCGCAGATTCCCGTCGGCCCCGGCTATCAGACCGCCTTCGCCGAGCGCATACGCCGCGAATCCGGCCTCGCCACCGGCGCCGTCGGCATGATTACCAGCCCTGCTCAGGCCGACCACATCCTCCGCAGCGGCCAGGCCGATCTCGTCCTGCTTGCACGCGAATTTCTCCGCGATCCCTACTGGCCGCTGCACGCCGCACAGGAACTCCACCAGACCACCACCTGGCCCGTACAATATTTGCGCGCTGCGCCCCGCGGCAGCGAGCCGCGACAGCCAATCGAATTGAAGAAATAAGTGACAATCGTCACCGTATCTGACCTATACTCTCCCTAATGCAGGCGCAGGATGGACGCTCCGCCCTGCGCCGCGGAGATACATGGCGAAACAGGCGTCACAACACCGGCTCCCGGCGAGCCCGATCATTCCGGACAAGCTCTACTTCCGCATCGGCGAGGCCGCACGCCTCTGCGGCGTGGAAGCGTACGTCCTGCGTTTCTGGGAGAAGGAATTCCCGCAGCTTCGCCCCACCAAGGGCGGCACCGGACAGCGCCTCTACCGCCGCCGCGATGTCGAACTCGCCCTCCGCATCAAGCAGCTCGTCCACAGCGAGGGCTACACCATCGCCGGCGCGCGCCAGCAGCTCGCTCAGGAAATCAAGGAAGGCCGCCGCAAGGCGCAGCCCGAGCTCATCCCCATCAGCAGCGGCAAGCCCAGCGCCAAACCCTCACAGGTCGAACTCCGCCTCCAGCGCCTCCGCCTCGAACTCAAAGATCTGCACAAGCTGCTCTCCACGGAACCGTCTCCGGAACTCACCCCGGCTCCCGCGCGCCCTCGCACCACCGAGCGCAATCGCCCCAAGGCACCGCTGCTCTTCGAGTAACCACGCTCAGGCGAGCGCGCCTTTCGCCGTCCCCGGCAAAATCTTCGTCCGCTTCAACACCTTTCGCGTCAGACCCGTCAGCGGAACTTCCCCCAGCTCGCGCAGCTTCACCCACGCCAGCGATCCGCGCGGCGCTTTCAGCGTTCGCTTTTCTTCCCACGGAAGCTCGTAAATTGTCACGTAGTAGTTCGTATTCGTGATCGCGTGCCGCACCGTCAGCACCACCGATTCATCCGGCAGTCCGCCCTCCGGCGCCGCGGGCAGCTCCCACATGCCCGGCATCTGCGACTCATCCTCGCCGCGCCGCCGCAACAGAACCTCCGTCTTCGGACCCCAGTTCCTCTGCATCAGCACATAGGCCACCTGCCGGCTGCGCATCTGCTTCGCGGGACCCGTCTCATGCTCCCCCTGCGTGCTGCAATGCGCGCGCACCGGGCACTCCCCGCATTGCGGATTTCGCGGCAGGCACACCGTCGCGCCCAGCTCCATCATTGCCTGGTTAAACTCGCCCGGCCGCTGCGAATCCAGAAACCGCTGCGCCGCTGCCCGCAGTGCTCCCACTGCCGGTTTGCCATTCCCACCTGCTTCGGCAAGCTGCGGCCCGCACAGCCGCAACAGAACCCGCTCCACGTTCCCGTCCACCACCGGTACCGCTTCGCCATGGCTGATGCTCGCCACCGCCGCCGCCGTGTACTCGCCAACTCCCGGCAGCGCACGCAACTCCGCCGCCGTCTCCGGCATGCGCCCGCCGAACTCGGCCACAATCATCCGCGCGGCCTTGTGCATCATGCGCGCCCGCCGGTAATACCCCAGCCCGCTCCACTGCGCCAGCACGCGCTCTTCCTCGGCCTCCGCCAGCGCCTCCAGTGTTGGAAATTCCCGCATAAACCGCCCGAAATATTCCACCACTGCCGCCACCCGCGTCTGCTGCAGCATCACCTCTGATACCCACACCACATACGCATCCCGCGTCCGCCGCCACGGCAAATCGCGCGCATTTTCGCCGTACCAGCCCAGCAGTGCCGCCCGAAACTCCACTACATCCGCACTCATTCCCTTGTCTGTTTGCATAAAGGCCCGCCGCCCGCGCACTCGACGGCTGATTCCAACCCCTCCCCATACTCCTGTATCCGAATCGTCCACTTGCGTTTCTAATGGAATGGGAGGCGCTTATCAACTCGAAATCCACTTCCACCTCCGAACTCGGCGATTTTCTCCGCCGGCTTCCCAAAGCGGAACTCCACCTGCACCTCGAAGGCACCGTCACGCCGGAAACCCTCGTCGATCTCAGCCGCCAGCCCGGCCGCACCCCTCTCACCATCGAGGCCGCGCGCGCCCTCTACAACTACACCGACTTCACCGGCTTCCTCATGGCCTTCAAGGCCATCTCTGAGCAGCTCCAGTCCGCCTACGACTACGAGTTCATCACCTGGCGCATGCTCCAGGACCTCGCCCGTCAGGGCGTCGTCCACGCCGAAGTCTACGTCTCCGTCGGCGTCGTCTATTACTGGCGCCGCGTCGAATTCGAACCCCTCTTCGAAGGCATGGAACGCGCCCGCATCCGCGCCGAACGCGAACTCGGCATCACCCTCTACTGGATCTTCGACGCCGTCCGCCACTTCGGCCCAGAGCCCGCCGCAAAGGTCTTCCGCAAGGCCGCCGAGCTCCGCGCCTCCCACCCCTCCATCATTGGCATCGGCATCGGCGGCGACGAGCGCCGCACCGGCCCCGAGCCCTTTCGCGAGCTCTACGCCGAAGCCGCCGCCAACGGCCTCCGCCTCACCTGCCACGCCGGGGAAACCGCCGGACCCAAAAGCATCTGGGGCGCCCTCAACATCGGCTCCGAACGCATCGGCCATGGCTTCTCCGCCATCCACGACCCCGAACTCCTCGAAATCCTCAGCACCCGCCAGATCCCCGTCGAAATCTGCGTCACCTCCAACGTCCGCACCGGCTGCTGCCCCCTCGCCGCAGACCACCCCGTCCGCGAATACTTCGACTCCGGCCTCATGGTCACCCTCAACTCCGACGACCCCGCCCTCTTCGGCTCCAATCTCCTCGAGGAATACATCCTCGCCGAGCAATCCTTCGGCTTCACCCGCGACCACCTCCGCGAGCTCGCCGCCAACTCCATCGAAGCCAGCTTCCTCCCCCCCGAACAAAAGCTCCTCTGGCTCCATCGCATCGAAAACCATGAATAACCCTTCATCCGTCCCATTACTGTTCTGGTTTCCACTGCCGATACAAGAAGACAGACGTCAAAATAAGTGGGTTATCATGAAACCTAGGGGGATCATCCCCGGGAGACACACGCCGTGACCGCTTCAGACAACACCAGAACCTGCGACAAAGGCTGCCCCGTTTTCCGTTACGTCGGCTGGACCTCGGTAGCCGTCGGCGTGGCGGCCCTCGGCGTCTACATCGGACGCGAACTCCGCGTCCGCTACAAGTTCAACCACCGCACCCCCTCGGACTTCTACTCCCACGCCGGAGACGAAATGCAAACCGAGTTCGGCGTCGGCGTCTAGCCCAGCCCTGCCACCGCACCACCAAAGTTCCCGCAAAACACGCAGCCCGCTGCGTGTTTTGCCGTTTAGCAGCCAACCCCTCGCAAATCTTTGGTGAAAACCTCCCCT
>JAJZMO010000261.1 GCA_021798235.1 Acidobacteriota bacterium
CTGCTGACGTTACGCTATCAACTGGAGCGCAAGCGCCAGCGCGAGGCGCAGGAAGCGGCCTTGCACGCATTGGAGTCTGACTTGGCCTTGGGTTCGCAGGAGCGATAGATGGAACACAGAAACCTGATTCTCGCCTACGTCATTACCTGGGTGTTGCAGCTTGGATATTTGAGCACGATTCTTTTGGGCTGGCGTAAAGACAAAAAATAATTTTCAATCAAGAAGTGAACCGCGCCCCCATGCACGCCCAGCGCATCCAAATCTCTTCCGCAATGCTTTTGCGGGCACAGGCCACGCTGGCTCTGTTGCTCGGCCTGGCGCTCACCGGCTGCCGTCCGCATGACTTCCCTGTCTATGCGGCCAAATACCGTGAGTACGCCTATGTGAGCAATGGCGGCAGCAACACGGTTACCGTGCTCGATGTGGTGAATCTGCGCGTGGATCGAACCGTGCGCGTCGGCGCGAATCCGACGGGCGTGGCGGTGAATCCCAGACGGAATGAAGTGTACGTGGTCAACAGTGGCAGCGGCACGGTCAGCGTGATTGATGCGGAGAAAAATTCTGTCGCCGCAACGATTCCCGTACACGCCAAGCCGTATTTCATTTCCGTTTCTACGGATGGCAAGCGTGGCTACGTGGCCAATGCCGGATCAAACAACGTCTCCGTGCTGGACTTGCAGGCACGCCGTGAGATTGCCACTATCGGGGTCGGGGAAGCTCCGGGACTGGCGAAAATCAGCCCCGATGGACACACGCTGGTCGTCTCCAACCGCTTGGGCAACAGCGTCAGCGTAGTGGATGCGGACACGTTGCGGGTACGCAGCGTCTTTGGCGGCTGCCCGGGTGCAACGGATATTGCGATTCTTCCGCAATCGCAAAAGGCCTTTATCGCCTGCTCTGGCGGCCATCAGGTGATGGTGCTGCGGCTGGCCCAACACGGCGAAGCTGCCAATGCAGACAATAGCGACGCGCTGCTGGACTTTCTCGATGTTGGCAAAACGCCCATCGCACTGACAATGAAACCGGACAGCGGCGAGATTTTTGTTTCGAATTTTGATTCGAATTCAATTTCAGAGATCGCCACCAGCACCAACGAAGTTGGCGGCGCGTATATGGTCGGCACGCATCCTGTAAATGGGATCGTGAGCGCAGACAACGCGACGTTGTACATCAGCAACTTTGACGCCAGTTCGATCGGCATCTACAGCGTGGATGAGGCGCAGTTGATGGGCGATGCGCGCGCAGGCGATGGGCCGGATGCAATGGCGTTTTCCAAGGCTGGGCATCTACTATTTGTGGCCGATTCCCGCTCCGGTGACGTTGCGGTGATCCGCACGCTGATGCACTCACTATTCACCATGCTGCCTGTGGGCAACCAGCCGAATGCGATCGTTGTAAAGTCGTTCACCGCGCACTAAAAAAGCCACGAGCCGTCATCTGATATTGCAGTTGCGACTCACTTGCAGATGATTCTTTTGCTCGGCAGGCATTTTTTGTCGATCGCCGCTTTGCTCGCTTATTTCATCTGGGGATGTTTGTCGATTGCCGGGCCATTTTCTCTTTTATTTTTGGCAAATACTCGTGATAGCGTTTTGATTTCTCTGGCATCAGGGAGTCTTCCATCGCTCTCCGATACCCACCGGTGTAGATGGAATACAGAACTGCCAGAGCGCACCCTACTCCGAACCCAAACCCTAGGAAGAATCCAAGAATGCCGAAGATCGTCACAGATGTCATTTGCAGGCCTTGTTCTGCGGCGAGCGCACTGTTTTCAGAATGGTTGCGAGTATGGCTGCCGGGTTGGGTGGGCACCCGGATACAGTAGCGTTGACCGGAAGAACTTCCGCCACGCCGCCTCTGCTGGCGTAGCTTTTTCCAAATATGCCGCCGCAGGCTCCGCAGTCCCCGATCGCAATGACAAACTTAGGGTCAGGCATGGCATCGTAGGTGCGCCGGAGAGCCTCTTCCATGTTCACGGAAACCGGGCCGGTGACGAGCAACAGATCCGCGTGACGCGGACTAGCCACGAATTTAATCCCTGCCCCTTCTAGGTTGTAATAGGGATTATTGAGTGCCTGAATTTCCAACTCGCAACCATTGCAGGAACCGGCATCGACATGGCGAATGCAAAGCGCGCGTCCGATAATTTCTTTCAGCTCATAGTGCATGGCGTCGACTTCAGGCGCAGCCGCATCCAAAGCTGGCAGTGGTTCTGTCAGTAAGCCGCTGTGAAACATGCGTGCAAGTGTATTCCACATGGTCAGGTCACCCGTCCTGTCCGCTGTAGGACAGATTGAAAGATTTGTTGATGAGTGGAAAATCGGGAACGATGTTGCCGAGAATCGCGTACTCAATGAGTGGCCAGTTCTGCCAGGATGGATCGTGAGCGTGGCAGCGGCGAATGGTGCCTTGCGACCCGGTTTCCAGCGCAATCATTGCCGGACCGCGCCATCCTTCCACGAGACCGATGCCCATCTGATTTTCTTTCGCAATCGGAATCGATGTCCAAATCTCTCCTGAAACCAGCGCGGCGAGAATCTTGCGACAGAGTCGCAAGGATTCGAGAATTTCATCGAAGCGTATTTGCACACGCGCGGCCACGTCCCCGCCGCGCTGAACGGATATTTTGGGAACAAGCGAGGCGTAGGGACTCCAAGAAGGCTGTGCCCGCAGGTCGCAAGCGATGCCAGAGGCCCGTGCAACCAAGCCAATCGCACCCAGCTTTTCGGCTGTTGCCAGCTCCAACCGACCCGCTTCACGAAAGCGATCTTGCAATCCTGCGTGCTCATCATAGATGGAGCGCATTTGGGTCACCGATGGCTCCAATGCGTCGTACAAGTCAAGCAACCGACAACGCGCATCTATTGTCAGATCAACGGCAACACCGCCGGGCAGGACATAATCCATCAGGTAGCGCGCGCCAAAGGCCACGATGTTCGCACGCAGAAAATCTTCTTTCATCTTCGAAAATTGCGTCAGACCAAAGGCAAAGCCAGCGTCGTTTCCCAAAGCGCCCAGATCGCCGAAATGATTGGCGATGCGCTCGTGCTCCAGCGCCAAGGCGCGCAGAAGGATGGCGCGCGTAGGACAGACAGTTTCCGTAATGGATTCCAGCGCGGCACAATATGCCCACGAAAATGCAACAGCCGAATCTCCAGAGAGTCGAGCCGCCAGTCGCTGGCCTTGTTGCTGCGCAGTGTTCTCAAAGAGCTTCGCAACTCCTTTGTGCGTGTAGCCGAGACGCTCTTCGAGCCGCAGAACTTTCTCGCCCACGACAGAGAAACGGAAGTGTCCTGGCTCGATCGTACCGGCATGGACAGGGCCGACGGCGATCTCATGGACGCCATCACCTTCCACTGAGACGAAAGGATATGGCGCGGAGACACCCGGATATTGCTCGCTGCCATTGGCATCCCGCCGCAGAGGAAAGAAGGTTTCCGACCAGCCACCGTGACGCAACCAGCCGCGCGTGTCCGGATCGTCAGTTGCGATTCCCAGCAGATCGTACATGGCGCGCTGCATCCGCAATGCCGCAGGAAAGAGAGGCGCAATACTTGGATACGCAGGCGCGACCGCATCATCGATTCGGTGTTCGACCACCAATACATATGCGGGCAGCAGATACGCAGCATAGACGCGATAGAAGCCATCGCGATCCCGATCGTCCGCTCCCCAAAGTGTGAGGAGGCGGGCATTTGCTTTTTGCATTGCCTCCGCAGTCTGCATCCATTGCTCACGATTCACGCAGAGCCTGCGCGAAGGAAGGTTTCCAGGGAGGATGGTCCAGCGTGTTGGCATCGTATCCAAATTCATTTCATCCACCAATCAACCGTGCCGCAGCCCGATACCAATCAGCGAGCGCGTAGGGAATATAAACGCCGAGCATTAGAACCAAAGCCAAGTGAAGAAAGACAGGAACCAGCGCGGGGGAATGTGGCAATGCCGGTGCATCGCTTTCTCCAAAGACCATGGGTTGCACTTTGCGAAAGATGGCAGCGAAGGCAACGCCGAGTGCGATCAAAAGAAATGGCGTCGTCCAGGGATGTTCCCGCATGGCAGTGGTAAGAATCAGAAATTCACTGGCGAAAACCCCAAAAGGCGGCATCCCAAGAATAGCGATCGATCCCAACATCAGCCCCCATCCTATCGTTGGACTGATTCCCACCAAACCACGAATACCTTCCATTTGCTGCGTGCCTGCAGTCTGCGAAGCGTGGCCAGCCGTAAAGAAGATCGATGATTTGGTAAGCGAGTGGACGGTCATGTGCAGCAGTGCAGCAAAGTTTGCAATCGGCCCGCCAATTCCAAAAGCAAAGGTGATGATGCCCATGTGTTCAATGGACGAGTAGCCGAAGAGCCGCTTGATGTCCCGCTGTCTCCACAAAAAGAACGCGCCGAGCAGCGCCGAAAGCAACCCAAAAATCATCAGCATGTGGCCGGGCAGGTACGAGCCGATGGATCCCTCAACCAATACTTTCGAGCGAATGACTGCATAGAGTGCAACATTTAATAGCAGGCCAGAGAGTACAGCGGACACGGGGGTTGGGCCTTCGGCGTGCGCATCCGGCAGCCAGTTGTGCAGCGGTGCCAGGCCAACTTTGGTCCCATAGCCGACCAGCAGGAAAACGAACGCCAAACTGAGAACTCTCGGCTCCAACTGCCCTTTGACCGCATTCAGGTGCGTCCATAGCAGAGCGGTCATGCCTTGGTGTCCCAAAACGCGCTCTGCAGCAAAATACAGAAGGATGGTGCCAAACAAAGCCTGCGCAATACCAACACCGCAGAGAATGAAATACTTCCACGCCGCCTCCAGGCTGGCGCGTGTGCGATAGAGCGAAACCAGAAGCACTGTCGAGAGTGTGGCGGCTTCCATCGCCACCCACAGCAGTCCCATGTTGTTGGTCAGCAGCGCCAGAAACATGGCCGCCATAAAAAGTTGATACATGCTGTGATAGAGTCGCAGGCGCTTCGCACTCAAGCGACCTCGCTGTTCTTCAATGCGCATATATGGTCGGGAAAAAAGCGCTGTCGTAAATCCAACGAAGGCCGTCAGCGCAACCAGAAAGACGTTAAACGAATCGACAAAGAACTGCTCCTGCAAGGCCAGCAGCGGCCCGTGCCGGAGAACACGCAGAACGAGAAATGCGACGGCAATCAGCGTTGCAAAACTCATGCCGGCATTCAGTTCGGCGGCATAGGTACGCGCTCCCAATAAGGCTAGAAGGAGTGCGCCCAGCAGCGGCAAGCCTAGAACGATCAAAAGATTCAATTCATTCCTCCTTCAAGGATTCCAGATGGCTTAGATCGAGGCTGTCGAACTGCTCGCGAATCTGGAAGAAAAATATCCCCAGGATAAAAAATCCAACCAAAAGGTCGAGTGCGATGCCCAGCTCAATGACCATGGGCATGCCATACGTGGCACTGGTTGCGGCAAAGAACAGACCATTTTCCATGGCGAGGAATCCGATGACCTGCGTGACTGCTTTGCGGCGCGTAATCATCATTAGGAACGCAAGAAAGATGACGGCAAGGGCGATGCCAATGGTATTGCGCGTGATTGTTGTCGCCATCCGGCTGATGGGCTGCGCCAATCCAAACGCAAAGATCACCAGAGCCAGTCCGACCAGCATCGTGGTCGGGATATTGACCAGAGGTTCGCTGTCCCATTGCGCACCTAATTTTTGGATTAAACGATGCAAAATCCACGGCAGCGCAATCACCTTGAGCAGCAACGTCAACGCCGCCGAAGCATACATCTCCTTGAGTCCGGCACTATAGGCGACCAGAATTGTAGATAAAAAAAGCACGCCCCCCTGCCATGCGAACAGTGTGATCAATCGCTGCGTACGTCGCCGCGAAAGCATGGAAAAAGAAATCAAGAGCAGACTTGCGGCCAGCAAATTGAGGGATTCGGAGATGAGGTGCGACGGATGCATATGCTTCAAACCCCCAGCAAAAAATGAACCAGCAGGCCAAGTACGGCCAACAAAAATGCCATTGCCAGATATTCAGGAGCGCGAAAGATGCGCAGCTTGGCAGAAAGAGATTCGATCAACGCCAGCACGCCACCGGCGACAAGTAACTTCGCCAGCAATGCAACCGTGGCCAGCGCCAATGCCACCACGCCGTCAGCGCCATGGGTGGCGATGCCCCAAGGCAAAAACAGAGCAAAGCCGATGCAGGCGTAGTTCAACAATTTCAGATCCGAGGACCACTCCACCAGTGCAAGATGGCGTGCCGAGTATTCCAGCACCATGGCTTCATGGATCATCGTCAGTTCAAGGTGGGTCGCGGGATTGTCAATGGGAATGCGCGCATTCTCAGCCAACAACACCATCAAAAAAGCCACGGCAGCAAAGACCAAACTAGGATCAACGAAGAATGGATGCGCAGTTGCCGCCTCAACGACGCTCGGCAACGCGGTGCTGCCCGACAGAAGGAACGCATTGAAGAGCACCATCAACAAGGCTGGCTCGGCAAGGAAGCCGATCATCATGTCGCGCCGTGCGCCCATGGAGCCGAAGGAGGTGCCAATATCCATCGCCGCCAGCGACAAAAAAACACGGGCGGTAGCGAACAGGCCAAGAAGCGCAATCGCGTCCGCCGCTCGCGCGAAAGGCAGGTCCGTTGCGATCGAGGGAATAATGGCTGCCGCCAGCACCATCGTGCCGAAGAGAATGTATGGCGTCACGCGAAACAGTCGTGAGGCATCTGTCGCAAGTGCAACGTCCTTCTGAAAGAGCTTGCACAAAATGCGATAGGACTGCAGAAGCGGAGGCGCAGAACGGTTCTGTAGCCAGGCACGGCATTGTGCGATCCATCCTGCAAACAGCGGAGCTATGGCAATGGCCAACAGCACCTCGCCAAACTGTCGGACGATGGTGAGCAAACTCATAGGACAAACACCAGCAGCGCGATCAGCGTCAAAAAGCTATACAACAAATACACGGACAAGCGGCCCCCTTGCAGCAATCCAATCCAGTCCGCAAGCCGTTGCACGCCGCGCGCAACAGGCAAATAGATCCAACGCCATAGACGATCTTCCACCTGAACCCGGTAATGCGGCGCTGCATCGGTGGGCGATGGAAGCTCGCGTTTCATGTGAAAGAAGGCACCGAACATGTGGCGGATCGGCTGCCCAAATCCTTCCGCTGTATCCTGCATGCGAAAGGTCTGCCATGGATAGCCGCAGTCCCACGGAACGGTACGGCGTGTGCGTCCATGGGCGAGGACGCGCACCATCACAAACGCTATGCCCAGAACGCCTACGATGCTGACAAGAAATACCAGTCCGCTATAGGAAGCCTGCTTGGTCGTGATCGGAGCAATCCACCAGAATGGAGTCGCCAGATTGACGATTGCGCCCAACAGGCTTTTCGTAACGGTGCCCGTTGCGCGAAGAGCGATCTGGGGCACCACGCCGATCCCGACACAGCCCAGCGCGAGCCAAGCCAGTCCGATACGTTCCAGCCAGTCGGCATCGTGCGCATGGGCCAGCGATGGTTCCCGATGCTGGCCAAGAAAAATCACACCGTAGAACTTCACCATCACGTAGGCTGCCAGAGCAGCGGTCAAGGCGACCAGTGCGGCACCCAGCGGAATCAGCATATCCAGAAACGCATGCGGAATCTGCGGCGTAAAAAGAAACGATTGCAAGAGAAGCCACTCGGAGACGAAGCCGTTGAGCGGCGGCAAACCGGCAATCGCCAACGTCCCCACCAGCGCCAGCGTTGCCACCCAGGGCATACGCCGGATCAGCCCTCCAAGTTTCCCCAAGCTGCGCTGGTTGGTTGCATGGAGCACGGAACCTGTGGCGAGAAATAGCAGGCTCTTAAAAAGAGAATGATTCAGTGCGTGGATCAAGGCAGCCGTAAGGGCCAGCGCTGCAAATAGAGACAAGCCACACGACGCAAACAAAATTGCCAAACCAATGCCGGTAAAAATAATGCCGATATTCTCAATCGACGAATAGGCCAGCAAGCGCTTCATGTCGGTCTGCACTGCGGCAAAGATGGCTCCAAAGAGGGCCGAA
>JAJZMO010000114.1 GCA_021798235.1 Acidobacteriota bacterium
CAGCCGATGCTTCCGAAGCCCTTTTCCGTAGCGAGCCGGTGACGCGCGTCGTGGACGGGAATGGTGTGAGTTTTCACCCCACCTCGTTCGGCATTTTTGCAAGCTACTCCAGGATCAGCGTTGCATTCCGGACAGGCGAGCAGACACCAACCGGTGCGGCGAATATAGTCCTGCTGGATCCGGGACTTCCTGTTTGAACTGTGTTGATTGTGATTTCCCTGCGTTTACTGCTTTTTCTTGTTGATCGGAGGAAGCACGCGGATGCGGCGATATCGTGTTTCCTCTCTGCTCTCACCCTGCCCTGGAGCAATGGGCCGGTTGAAGGGCAAGTCCATCGATTGAAACTTATCAAATGTCCCATGTACGGCCGCGCCAACTTCCATCTGCTTCGCCTGCGGGTCGCCAACGCAGCTTAAAACCGACTTCCAAGCAGCACGCGGAATCCCCGCGGCTCCTTCACCAAAAAGCTGAACTGGGTGATCGAGGCTGTCAGCAAGAAGTTACATTTTCTTTGAGTCGGATTTCTTCAGGAGGCGGCGCCCCGTTTCCTGTCAGCATCTTGGCGGATCAGCGCAGGGAAGAAGAACCCGTGTGAGGTTACGATCGTCTTTGTCCCAGCATCGGTCCCTGCGGAGCGGCTTGCCGCCGACTGAGCCGAAGACTCGGACGAGATCATCGTACGCCGCTGCCCCGATCCGTCCGACAACCGATGCTAACATCAGCGCAGAGATCATGACCTATGCGGGTTACATTGCATTCGCGGAACGGCTTCGGCGAGATGGCTTGACGGAGGACACGGGAGCCTTCTCCCTCCGGAGTTGGAGGTACATCCGGACTTCTGCATGGGCGAGGCTATTCTCCCCCAATCGTTTATATATCCGAGCGAGAGCAAAATGTGGTTCCGCGTAGTTTTTATCAAGGTGCGAGGCTTTCTGATATTCACGGAGCGCCTGTTGCAGTTTGCCTTGGTGTTCCAAAATGTCGCCAAGCTGAAGATACGAAGTTGGTATTTTGGGATTTAGGCCGATGGATTGCTTGAGATTCGCCTCTGCGGCATTCAATTGACCTAAGAATTCTTGAGTAATAGCAAGATTCAAATATGGCCATGCCGAAGGATGGTTTGACTGGAGGTTTAGCTCTATCGCCTTTTTGTAATAGAGGATGGCTTGTGTGTTCTGGTTGAGATAGTAGTAGCACAGGCCTAGATTGTCGTATGCCCTTGCCATTCGTGGAGCGAGGTGGATGGATTGCTGAAAATAGCGAATCGCTTTGTTGTACAGGTGGGAGTCGTAATCGAGTCTGCCGAGCCAGTAAGGATAGAGAGCATTTGCAGGATACCGTCTGGCGAGGGACTGAAGTGAATTCCTTGCCCAATCAGGTCGATTGAGCTGAAGGTAGGCCATTGCTAAAGAGAATTGCAAGGTGGCGGGGAGTGGAGCGATTGCAGCAGATTTGTTCCATGCGACAGCCGCATGCAGATAGTCCCCGCTTAAATAGTAGATGCCTCCAGTGAATTCCAAAAGCAGTGCTTTCCGTGTGTTATCGTGACAGCGCATGATGGCAGGCAGGAGGATTTTTTCCGCAGCGATGTAATCGTGGGTAGAAATTGCTGCTCTCAACTGCGCTTCCTTTGCCGGAGAAAGTTGAAGAGAGTCGATTCTGGAAATGTTGGAATTTCTATCGACAGTGATCCCCTGCGGAAATGCATATTGCGAAAGGCACAGAAGTAGCGCACTCACCAGCATGTGGGTCGCGACGGGTTTCCAGAGAGCCTGTAGCATACGGCATTATAATAGCGCGGAAGGTGACGACATGGTTGGGCTGCGCCGCATGCATATGGTCGGTATTACCACGCGATATCGAGTAATCATTGGCATTTCTCTCGCGGCGATGGCGTGGGCGCAGGTGCAGGCGGCAACTTCTGTGCCATCACAAGGTTCCGCGTATCAAGATGCAGTATTAAAGATCCAGCGCGATATCGAAGGCGGCCATCTGGAAGCTGCTCGTTCAGCGTTGACAGCGGCTCTGAGAGAATTTCCCTCGGATGGAGGGCTTGAGAATCTAGCTGGGGTGGTAGATGCTCAAGAGGGGCATATCCGTTTGGCACGGCGTGAATTCGCAGCAGCCATCCAGCACGACCCATCTCTAATCAGCGCTTATCTAAACCTGGGGCGAATGCTGATGTCGTCTGGCTCCGAAGATCTAACAGCCAGACAGCGAGCTGTTCATCTTTATGAAGATGTATTACGCCGAGATCCCAGCAATGGCACTGCCCTTTTTGAATTGGCCATTTTGCTGGAATGGCGGCATCAGTATCGCGCATCCCTCGAAAATATATTGCATTTGCCTCAGCGGGTTCAGCAGAAAGCGCGAGTGCAAGCGGTGATTTGCGCCGACCAGGCGGGGCTCGGTAACCGAAATGCAGAACGGCATGCTGCACTTCTAATGGAATCCGATCCTCACTTGACTGAGCAGGATGTGATGCTAGCATTTCCGGAATTGCGGATTGCCCATCAGGCAACGATGATAGCCACGTTACTCACCGCAGCCAATCAGCACCGTCCGTTGTCGATTCAGGGCCTCCGACTGTTGGGTTTAGCCGAGGAGGCGGAAGGCAAGTTGATATCTGCGCAGACCACGCTAAAGCGGGTATACGCAATGGATCCATCGTCGGCCGTCCCATTGGTAGATCTGACTCGAATTGCTCTGGAGGAAAAGGACTACAAAGCTGCACTGGGATACTTGGCGCATGCGAGGGCACTAGAGCCCGAAAATGCCAGTTTTGCCTATGAGTATGGCCTGATCTGCGTGAAGCTCGGTCTACTCGATGAAACGATCACTGCAATGCACGATGCAGTCCAGCTTGCACCGGGAAATCCAAGCTATAACCTCAGCCTGGGCATCATTGCGTCGTTTGGCGCAAATCCATCGGAGGCAATTCCATATCTTCAGAAATACCATGCGATGCGCCCGAAGGATCCAACAGGTCTGCTTGCCCTCGGTACCGGACTTTTTAGGGATGGGCAGTTGAAGGAGGCCTCACTGTGGCTATATAAGGCTGCACGGTTTCAAGCAACGGAAGCGCGGGCCAGATACTACTTGGGCAGAATTCTGAATGCGGACGGGCATTATCACCAAGCGCTTGAGCAGTTACTTGAATCGGCAGATGCAGAAGGCGTGCGGGCTGACGTTTATACCGAGATCGGGAAAGCGTACATGCATTTAAAGGCCTATGGGAGAGCTGAGAAAGCGCTCAATATGGCCCTCAGTCTGGATGCGGATAGCTATTCAGCGAATCTTGCTCTGCTCCGCCTGTATTCTTTCATGCGTGATCCGAGGCGAACGAATCAGTTGAAGCGGTTTCTGGCTGTACGGAAAGAAAAACAGAAAGCCTACCTCGATGCGCTGCGAACAGTTAATGCTCGACCGCTGAGTGAGATGACCGCTAGTCAATCGAATACTTCGTTCGAGCGCTGAAATAAAGACAGCCTTTCCCAAATCCTCTCCAAAGCATGAAGGGTGCCGAGTCACGATCCCCAAATCGGTCGGGTTTCCACGATAAGATGTGTTTTATGCTGTGCATTTCGTATTGTTGCGAATTGCTGCCATCAGCATCAGGTAGGATTCTGGAAAGTCCTATTATCGAATGAATAAACCTGCCCTGCTATAAATATCTGAAAAATAAACGGTTAAGCATCGTTCAAATCGTGCCGAATATATGCGTTTCCCTCGATTATGAGGACCTCCCCAAGCTCATGCCGCAGATGGCAAAACAATTCTTGACAGATTGTCGAGGCGCAATCTAGTATTCCCCGGTCGATGTAAACGGTTTCGTTTTCAATCGGTAATGATGGTTTCCAGAAGAACCGCAACAATAGCACTCGGATCGGAAGATTTTTCAAGGGGATGAGATGCAAAGAGATTTCTCAGGAGTCCGCTTACTGTTCTGTCTTGTCGTTATGCTGTTTGCGGCGACAAGTTTCTCATATGCGCAGAATGCCAGTGCAACGCTTACGGGATCTGTTACCGACCCTACAGGTGCGGCCATTCCTGGCGCTGAGGTGATTGTCACTAACGAATCGACGGGTTTCAAAACGACGGTGACCACGAATGGCGCGGGGCAATACACGGCGACACAGCTCACACCTGCCAGATATACAGTCACTGCCACCGCAAAGGGATTTAAGTCCGTCGTTGAACACGGAATCGAATTGGCCGTCGGAGAGCAGGGACGCTTAAATGTAAAGCTGCCCATTGGAACCGCCAGCCAGACCGTAACAGTTTCAGGGCAGGGATCACAGATCAATTTTGTAACTCCGACACTGAGCGGCGGCATCACACCCCAGACTTTGCAACATCTGCCGCTCATCGTCGCGGGGGCGCCCCGTTCGTCCGCGACTGTGGCCCTTTTGATTCCGGGTGTTACGGCAGGCGCAACCAATAACGCGTATAACGTCCGAACTAACGGAGGTTTGGTTTCCGGCGACGAGGCTCTCGTAGATGGCGCTACGGCCATGGAGGGGTTCATGAACCAAAGCGGAATGGTGGCCCTCGAAACCGACTTTGGGATGTCTCCTGACATCACTAGCGAAGTGAGAGTGCTGACGGCGAACTATGGACCAGAGTACGGTAACAGCACTTCAGGCCAGATTATTATTCAAACACGGGCAGGGGGGTCTAAGTTTCATGGTTCCGCATATGATTACCTGACCAACCGTATATTTAATGCATCTCAGTTCGGTACTCCTGCGGGCACCCCGAAACCGGAAAACACACAAAACGACTATGGTGCGCGCCTTGGCGGCCCATTCGCAATACCGGGAATAATGGGTCCCAAACGGTTTATCAAGAGCTATTTCTTCTTCAGTTGGGAAGGCTTCAAGGAAGCAGGTGGAGCTAATTCTGCTACGCTCTCTATCCCCACCCTTCAGGAGCGCCAAGGGAATTTTAGTGCTGTCGGAAGTCAACTCTATTATCCGGATGACCCATCTCGGTTTGGCGCCAATGCGGGGCAACCGATTGACTATAAAGGTCAGATGGACCACATAGATCCTGCCTATGAGGATCCAGTAGCCAAGGCTTGGATGGCGCAGTTGCCAACGCCTACTAATAGTGGAGTCCTCAACAACTACTTCATTCCGAAGGCAGGGCAAGGTTCGCTAACGGCAAGCGAGAATGTCTATTTTGGCCGCGTAGACTTGTTAGTTGGTCCTAAAGATCACATCTTCTTCGACACTTGGCAACAATGGAGTGGAGTCAACTCAGAGAGCGACTTACCAGTAAGTATTTCCACAGCAACACCAGCAAGCCCAGAAAATGCCAACATTGAGAGGCTTAACTGGCAACATAATTTTTCCGGCACGATCAATAATCACATGACTCTCGGCTATCTAAACCGGAACGAGGGATATTTCGCTCTAAACGGGAAAGCCAATCTACCGAAAGTACCTGGAGTAGCAAATCCGACTTACCTTCCAGCCTTTAACTTTAGCAATGGCTACGCATCCTTGGGGAGCGCCGCACCGCCAACTTCTGCAGGGGATCTGACAACCCGAGGAACTTGGGCTTTTAATGATGTGTTCACAGCGGTCCTTGGATCACACACCATTAGGGCCGGATACCAATGGCGGCTTGCAGGCACGAGTATCCATGAAGGCAGCAATCAAGGCGGCACTTTCAGCTTTAATGCCGATACAACGGGCAATGCGGGATGCCCACCGTCGGCACCCTGCCCCGGTGATCCTATTGCGAGCTTTTACCTTGGAGCAGCGTCCAATGCAAGCGTAACCTACTACAATGTTCATGCAGAATATCCGCGCCAAACAGAATGGGCATTCTTCGCCGGCGACAACTGGAGGATCAATAATAAGCTGACCTTCGATTATGGGCTTAGGTGGGATTACATTACACCCTTCCGCGAGAAATTCGATAACCTATCGTTCTTTGATCCCAATGGCTTGAACCCAGGCGCGGTCACTGCATCTGGTCAAGAGCTCCGCGGCAGGCTGGCCTTTGCCGGGAATAAGTGGGGAGCCGCAAGCTATGGAGCTCCATATCCGGAAATTCCATTTAAGAAAGCCTTCGCGCCGCGCTTGGGACTCGCATACGCGCTCACACCAAAGACTGTAATCCGCGCAGGCTACGGAATCTATTTCGGTCAGGCCTTTTATCCTGGGTGGAGCGGTGGTATGAGCCAGGATGGATTTAATAAGAACCTGTCTCTGAGTGAAAAAGCGAGCGGAGATTTCGAGGTGCCGGCATTATATCTGCAGACGGGGATAAGCGCGTCGCAGGTTGGACGTACGGAGAATATTTCTTCGAGCTTCGACAATGGGCAAGCGCCATCTCTCTATCGCCCGCTGGATGGAAATCGCAGGCCATACTCGCAACAATGGAATTTAACAATTCAGAGACAATTGCCTCAGCATATTGTTGGGACACTTTCATATGTTGGCACGAAAGGCACTCATCTTCCATCGCTCCTGAGCCCCTTGAATGTGCTGAATCCTACCAATCCGCGGATTGCAGCATTGGGTACCGATCTTGCAGTGAGTTACAACTCCCCCAATGGTCCACAAACCTTTGCCAAAGACGGCGTAAGCATTCCTTACGTCGGATGGGTCAATCAGATGACCGGTTGCGCGCCTACGATCGCCCAGGCGTTGTTACCGTATCCGCAGTATTGCGGAGATCTGCAGGGCCTGAACGAGGGGCATGCGACATCGATGTATAACTCTATTCAAGGGGAACTCGAACGGCGATTCGATAAGGGAATTTTCGTAATGGCTTCCCTTACCCTAGCCCGACTCTATACTGATGGGACCTACTCCACTCAAGGGGGACCCGGCGATTCAGGCGTTGGAAACGACAATGCATTCTCTCCATTTCACGAGAAGCCTCGGGCATGGGCGTTGGCTCCAGACAATGTACCTGCAACGTTTCAATTGACGGCGGTATATGACCTTCCCTTTGGCCATGGCCAACGTTTTCTGAACACTGGGGGCCCGTTAAATGTGCTGGTTGGGGGTTGGCAACTGAGCCCACTGTTCCGATATGCACATGGCACACCATTTACCTTGACATCTTCATCGTGTCCGACAGCCACACTTGTGCCGGAGTTTCGAGAATCGTGTGTTCCCGGCATTATTCCCGGCCAGAATGTGTATGAGCATCAACTCGCTGGATTTGATCCTATGAAAGACAGTAGATACCTTAACCCCGCCGCTTTTGAACGGGACTTTACGTCGTTCGGCTACACGGGCTATGGGACGGCTGTTTCAACAGTCTATGGGCCAGCATATAAAGACGTAGATATGGCTTTGACAAAAACCACACTGTTAGCAAAAGGTATTACGTTCAAGCTGACAGCGAATTTCTTTAATGCATTCAATAACCACTACTATGTATCGCAGGGCGATGGTATAGCATCGGCGTTTGTAACGGATACAAATGCTCCGGGTAACACCTTCGGTACGTGGAATGGTACAGTCAGCAATCCGAGGAATATTCAGCTAGCAGCGAGGATCGAATTCTAATCTGGTATATACCGAGGGGGCTGTACCATTCGAAGTGACTGAGAAGGGTAAGGCCCCAGTTTCCTCGATGTGAAGTCGATACAAACCTGAGAGTCAAGAGTTCGTTGAAAGTGTGCCGAAGGCACAAACGAAGGACGGGCGCCGTCTACACGCAAGCGGATATGCGGAAGCGTGCGTAGCGTCGCGACGGAAAGATCGCGTTTCAAAGAACTCCTAACGCATGAGCCTCTACAAAAAGAAGGGAAATCAGTGATGACGAATGTTCTTTCCTGCAAGAAATTATTGCGCCGTATTGGGGTATTGGGAGCTGCATTGCTTGTGACGTCCGCGCTTTATGCGCAGAAGCCGTATCCGACAGCCGCGGAGCTGTCGCCGACGCCGCCGATGGGTTGGAACAGCTGG
>JAJZMO010000151.1 GCA_021798235.1 Acidobacteriota bacterium
CGGATACTGGAGGAGATGGCCCGCAGGCTCTATCGCGAGTGGTTTGTTCACTTCCGCTTCCCCGGCCACGAAAACCATCCCCGCGTCCCATCTCCCCTCGGCGAAATCCCGAAGAATTGGACAATCTCTAGCTTGGGACAAATAACGAGCAAGATCGGAAGCGGAGCCACACCGAGAGGCGGCAAAGAGTCCTACCAGCAATCCGGGATTAGCCTGATTCGCAGTCTGAACGTCCATGATTATTATTTCGAAATGGACAATCTCGCGTTCATCAATGATGAACAGGCAGTGCAACTCGATCATGTTGAAGTCGCTGACCGTGATGTTCTATTGAACATTACGGGGGCCTCTGTGGGCCGTTGCTGTATGGTCCAATCCTCCGTCCTGCCAGCTCGTGTAAATCAGCATGTCGCTATAGTCCGAGCTGATAAAGTCACCGCGAATCCATACTTTCTGTTGGACACCATTAACAATGAAACAACAAAACTCCGACTGTTAAATCTTGCACAGGGGGGCGCCACTCGCGAGGCTCTTACTAAGGCGGCTCTCACAGCGTTTCCAGTTGTTCTCCCAACGCAGGAACTGGTCGAAGAGTACGGGCGGCGAGTCGGTCCTCTGCATGCACAACGCGAGATCTTAAGCCGGCAGAACGAGAACCTTCGCCGCACCCGCGACCTTCTCCTCCCACGCCTGCTTTCCGGCCAGATCAAGCTGGAGGCCAACTAGCCCATGTCGCTCCCGTACTCAGAGAACCTGCTGGTCGAGCAGCCCGCCATCGAGCTGTTTCGCTGGATGGGCTGGGAGACGGCGGCGGCCATGGAAGAGACCTTTGGCGCGGGCGGCACGCTGGGCCGCGAAACCAAGAGTGAAGTGATATTGCTGCCGCGTCTGCGGGCGGCGCTCGAAAAGCTGAATCCCGGCCTACCGCCGGAAGCCCTCACCGCAGCCATCGACGAGCTGACGCGCGACCGGTCCGCGATGCTGCTGCCCTCGGCCAATCGTGAGGTGTACGCCCTGCTGAAGGAAGGCGTTCTGGTTTCCATTCCAGACGGTGAGCATGGCGGGCAAAGGCAGGAGCGCGTGCGCGTCATCGACTGGCACACCCCCGAGGCGAATGACTTTCTGCTGGTGAACCAGTTGAGCATTACCGGCGCGCTCTACACCTGCCGCCCCGACCTGGTGGCGTTTGTGAACGGCCTGCCGCTGGTGGTGATGGAGCTGAAGAAGCCCGGCGTGCCGGCGCGCGCCGCCTTTGACCAAAACCTGACGCATTATAAGGATCAGATTCCGGCGCTCTTCTGGCCGAATGCTTTCCTGATTGCCTCCAACGGCACGGACAGCCGCGTGGGCTCGCTGACGGCGGACTGGGATCGCTTTTTTGAGTGGAAGCGCGTGGAGCGCGAGGATGAGCCGAGGCGCGTCTCGCTGGAGGTGATGCTGCGTGGCATCTGCGACAAGGCGCGGCTGCTCGATATGGTGGAGAACTTCACCCTGTTCTCTGAAGAGAAGGAAGGCATTGCCAAGATCATCGGCCAGAACCACCAGGTGCTGGGCGTGAACAATGCGGTGGCCTCCATGCTGCAGGCGCGGCAGGATGGCCACGGACGCGGCGGCGTCTTCTGGCAGACACAGGGCAGCGGCAAGAGCTACTCAATGGTGTTTTTTGCGCAGAAGATTCTGCGCAGGCAACACGGCAACTGGACCTTTGTAATTGTGACCGACCGCGTGGAGCTGGACGACCAGATTGCCAAAACCTTCAAAGCCTGCGGAGCCGTGAGTGAGGCCGAAAGCAAGGTATGCCACGCGGACAGCGGCAAGGATCTGCGCCAGTTGCTGCAGGGCAACCACCGCTACATCTTCACGCTGATTCAGAAGTTCCAGGTGGCGGAGGTGTTGAATGACCGGTCCGACATTATCGTAATGACGGACGAGGCGCACCGCAGCCAGTACGACACGCTGGCCTTGAACATGCGCGCATCGCTGCCGAATGCAACATTTCTGGCCTTTACCGGGACGCCGCTGATTGCCGGGGAGGAGCGCACCAAAGATGTCTTTGGCGACTACGTTTCCATCTACGACTTTCAGCAGTCGATGGAGGACGGAGCCACGGTGCGGCTGTATTACGAGAACCGCACGCCGGAGCTTCAGCTCGTCAATCCCGACCTGAACGAGGATATTTACGACGTCGTTGAAGACGCCGATCTGGACCCCGAACAGGAAAAGCGCCTGGAGCGCGAACTGAGCCGCCAGTACCACATCCTGACGCGCGATGACCGGCTGGAAACGGTGGCGAAAGATATCGTCCGGCACTTTCTGGGGCGCGGCTTTGCGGGCAAGGCAATGGTGGTTTCCATCGACAAGGCCACCGCGCTGCGCATGCACGACAAGGTGCGGAAGTATTGGGACGAAGAAGCGGCCCGCGTGGAAAGCGAGCTGCAACGAACGGATTTGACCGAGTCGCAGAAGGGCGAGCTGTGGCAGCGGCAGGAGATGCTGCAGAAGACGGAGATGGCGGTAATTGTGTCTCCGGCGCAGAACGAAATTGCCGAGATGAAAAAGCGCGGACTGGATATTGAGCCGCATCGCAAGCGCATGAACGAGTCGAAGCCGGGATTGGATGAGCGATTCAAGGATCCGAAGGATCCGCTACGGCTGGTGTTTGTCTGCGCCATGTGGCTGACCGGCTTCGATGTGCCGAGCTGTTCGACGATCTACCTGGACAAGCCGATTCGCAACCACACGCTGATGCAGACGATTGCCCGCGCGAACCGCGTCTTTCCTGGCAAGCACAGCGGCCTGATCGTGGATTACGCCAACGTCTTTACCTCGCTCGAAAAGGCGCTGGCGATTTATGGCGCGGGCAAGGATGGCAAGTCGCCGGTCAAGGACAAGGCGAAGCTGGTCGAGGATTTGGCGGTGTCGCTGGAGGACGCGGTGCTCTACTGCGATAAGCACGGCGTACGGATTGACGAGATCGATCAGCTACCTGCCAGCGGCTTTGAGAGGACAGCGCGGATTGGCGATGCCGTGAATGCGTTGATCTCTCCGGATAAGGTACGCCGCGACTTTCAGGCCCGCGAGCGGCTGGTGAGCACGCTCTACAACGCCATCAAGCCGGACCCGGCGGTGATGAAATTCGTGGGGCGGGTGTCGTGCCTCGCGGCCATTGCCGATGCTATCAAGGCAAAGCTCAATCCTGATCCGGTTAGCATCTCGGCAGTGATGGCAGACATTGGCGCTCTGCTGGACGAGTCGATCACCGGCGTCTCGATGCCGGATAAATCTTCGAACGTGCTCGACCTCTCGAAGATTGATTTTGACTCCCTGCGCAGCAAGTTCCGCGACTCGAAGCAGAAGAACACCGACCTGGAAGTGCTGAAGGCGGCGGTGCGCGTGCAGATGGAGAGGATGATCCGCCTGAACAAGTCGCGAATGAACTACCAGAGCAAATTCGAGGAGCTGATCGAGGCCTACAACGCTGGCAGCCTGAACATCGAGGAGCTGTTCCGCGAACTCGTGGCCCTGAGCCGCAGCCTGAACGATGAGCAGCAACGCCACGTCCGGGAAAACCTGACGGAAGAGGAACTGGCCGTCTTCGACATCCTCACCCGCCCAGCCCCGGAGCTGACAACCGAACAGCAGGCCGAAGTGAAGAAGGTAGCCCGGCAGTTGCTGGAACGCCTGAAGAATCTGCTGGTTATCGATTGGCGCAAAACGCGCCGTGCCCGCGCAGCCGTGGAAGACGCCATCAAGAACCTGCTGGACGACGGCCTGCCGCCCTCCTACTCCAAGGACGTCTACGACCAGAAGTGCTCAGCCGTCTTCGAGCACTTTTACGAGAACTATCCCCAGCGCGATACGAACGTTTATATGTAGCGGGTTGGTCCGGCTTGCCTGCCGGCGGGTACTCGCGGAGTTTGTAGCGAAAATCCCGGGAGCGAGGGGCTCAGCGGCGGTGAAAAGACCGAGGATCCACGTCATTTTGATCTGATGTCGATTTTTATCAGAGATTTTGCTATTTTTTATCTTGACAGGGCAACACCTAATAGCGATTATTTATTTGTGGAGTATCGTGAGGCAGATTTCAACTGGAGCGAGGTCGGCGGCCGGATTCGGCAGCGCCGGACGGCGCGAGGGCTCTCCCAGCAGGCCCTCGCTACGGCTGCAGGGCTGACGCAGAATGCAATTTTTCGCATTGAGGCGGGGGAAAGCAATCCGCAGATCACCAGTCTGCAGCAGGTCGCTCGCGGCCTGGGCTGCAGCGTCCGTGAACTGATTTGTGGAATGCCGGCGACGCCGGAACTCAACGATCGCCTGAACAGGGCACGAGCCATTCTCGAATCAGGAGATGGAGATGCGATTGGCATCCTGGATCATGGCATCGAGGCGGCCGAAGTCCTGCTCAAGCGATCCGACCGCAAACGAAGCATCGCACCTGTGACTCGGAAACTGGTTCCGAAGGGCGAGAAGCGGCGCAGCGCTGCCGACGAGCTGATTTTGAATCCGCAGATCAAACGTGGAAGATCGGAAGCAGATGATATGCCCTCGCTATCCGACCCAAAATCGATGCGTATTGGCGAAAGGACATTCAGGCGTTCGAAAGGAAAGCATGAGACTCGATAGATTCATTCGATGTGACGCTTTGGCCCGCGGGGCAGTAGATCCCGCTCCCCTCTTACCGGTGGGGCAGGCAGCGTTCGAAGCTGCCTGCCCCGAATCTAACCGGGCGGAGGAGCCGAATGGCTCAATTGAACTGCAGCGGAGCACAGCCGCACAACCCTGATCATCCACCTCTCACCTCGCCACCCACCTCCATCCAGGAAGCTATTGCGCAGCTCAAGTCGACCTGGTTTTTCCTTCCGGAAATGGAACGCGCCCAGGCCGTGCGCCAGATTGTCAATGCTGGTCTGAGCCGCCGCTACCTCGCGAAAGCTCTGAACATTTCAGAAGGCACCGTTCGCAACCTGCTGCTGATTCTCGAAGCTCGCCCTGACGATCAGGAAGCTCTCCGCCGGCGCGAGATCACCCAGGCTGAGTTGATCCGCAGGGCGCGGGGTCTGCCGCCCCGGATTCCTGTACGCCAGTCGGAACCCACCCGGATTGCAACTGAGCCCGAATACCCACAGGAGCGCGAGCCTTTTAACCTGACCGAGACAATTCTCAACTGGCTCGCCGCGAGGTCACTGCGCTCTTTTTCTGCGCGCTCGATCCTCGAAGAATGCCTGCGCATTCTGAATCGTGCCGAAAAAAAAGGCACTCTGCCTGTCGATCGCCCGCCCGCCGGAATGCCCGTGGCGGAAGTCATTCGCCGCTGCCAGCCTGGACCGCGGCGGTACGACTTCTTCTACGTTGGGCTCTATGCCGACTGGCTCTGCAACTGGGTGGTGCGGCTGGCTACCGATGCGAATCACTGGCGCGAAGCGCTCACCCAGGCACTTTCTCACGTGGACGCTAGCGGCAATCGTCGGTAGCTTTGATGATTCCGGTCCAATGGTCAAAATCGAAGCATGTTCGCAGGCCCTGTTCGGGCCGGAAAGGCAACACCATGCTGTTCCAAAAGGCCTCACATGGCTTCAATGCACGGCGAACGGCGTACTCGTCGTTCGCCCTCCACAACCTCGTCCGACCGGTCGCGCATTCATGCGCGCACCGGTTACGTGCGCCGGGAGAACCCGGCCAACGCGTACTACGAGGTAGTTCTGAATACCACAAAGCCAATCGCTACGATCACTTCCATTGAGAGTCCACGCCCCACACGCAGCCGCATCCTGACTCCTGAGGGAGCCGCCGAATTCCTGAGCCTTGACCCGCGCACCGTGACCCGGTGGGCGCGGAAGGGTTATTTGCCGGCCCATCCGCTCGGTGAAGGGAAGCGGAAATTCTGGCGTTTTTATCAGGATGAGTTGGACGCATGGCTCGCCGCGCGCACGAACCAGTGGGAGGCTGCATGACGGTCTCCGCTATTCGTCCGAATGCCGAACGGGTACACTCTCCCCAGGCCATCAGTGCGCTTTCCAAGGAGAAACTCCGTATGAAAGCGCCACGCTACCAACGGGGATCGCTGATGCTGCAGAAACGCAAGAGCTTGCCTGACACCTGGGTGTATCGGTTCTATGCCCAGGAGAAGGGCCGCCGTGTCTACAAGCGGCATGTCGTCGGAACAGTGACCGACCTGCCGAAGCGCAAGGATGCGGAAAAGGCTGTGACTCAGCTCAGGATCCATATTAACGAGGGGGCGGAATTCGCCCCCATGAACATCGAGCAGCTTGCCGCGCACTATGAGCGTGTTGAGTTATCCCGACTCGCACCGTCCACCCAGAGTGTCTACTCAGACAATCTCCGTAACCATATCCTGCCGCGCTGGGGAGAGTATTCACTGGCTTCGATCAAACCGATTGAAGTAGAGAACTGGCTGCGCGATCTCAAAGGCGTCAGGGGGAAGGACGCAAGTCCCTCCGTGAAGTCAAAGGTCCGCAACCTGCTGTCCGCTCTCTTCTCGCATGCACTCCGCTATAGCTTCGCTTCCAGAAATCCCATCACGCCGGTTCGCAGTTCATCGCAGCGGCTGCGTGACCCGGAATTCCTGGATGGCCCGGAGTTCCGCGCGCTTCTCGAAAAACTTGCGCTTCGGGAGCGCGTCATGGTTCTCCTGGCCGGCAGTACCGGGATGCGGAGGAGTGAGCTCATAGGCTTGAAATGGGCGGATATCGACTTCGAGCTGGGCGAAGCGCGCATCATTCGCTCCGTCTGGCAAAACAAACTTTCCAACTGTAAGACTCGGGCAAGCCGCAAGCCCGTTCCGCTGCATGAGGTCGTGACGGAACTGCTCCAGGAATGGCGAAAGGCCAGTGCCTGGAACAGCGATGACGACTTCGTTTTCCCGTCGGTGCGGCACAACGGGGAGCATCCAATCGCACCGGACATGATTCTCCGGCGTTATATCCGGCCCGCAATCCAGGAGCTTGGAATCGAAAAGCACATTGGCTGGCATTCCTTTCGTCACGGGCTGGGCACGATGCTGCGGCAGCAGGGTGTCGATCTCAAGACGGCTCAGGAACTGCTGAGGCATTCGAATCCACGCGTAACGATGGATCTGTATCAGCAGTCCGTCTCAGCGGAAAAACGTGTCGCGAACGCTGCCGCCGTTCGCGGGCTGCTGGGGGATGCTGTGCTTCAGCACCTTTCAGCACCTAAATCAGACGCATAAACTAGAGGTCGCGCCTGTAAGTCGTTTATTTTGTGTTTGATATGGTAGGCACGACTGGACTCGAACCAGCGACCTCTACCGTGTCAAGGTAGCGCTCTAACCAACTGAGCTACGCGCCTGCAAGGTGGGACACTCCTAAATATAGCAGACCGGGGCGGGTGCGGCGGTGGTCTCGTTTTGGCGGCGGCAGGGGCTGGGTTGCGGCTTCTGCTGCCGATTCCGGCACCTCGAGAGATAACTTCGCGCAAAAGTTCGTTGACGTTACTACACTTAGGACAGACGACTATGAAAGTCCTACGTGCTGCGCCGAATCTTTTGACTTTTCTGCGGCTTTGCCTCGTACCTTTTATCGTCCTCGTTATTTTGCAGGACCATTACCGGATTGCCTTCGGCATCTTTCTGCTGGCTGGGCTCACAGATGCGCTCGACGGCTACCTGGCGCGAAGGCTGAACCAGATCACGGTGCTCGGTCATTATCTCGACCCTGTGGCCGACAAGCTGATGCTGAGCACGCTGTTCCTGGCGCTGCATCACGAGGGGCTTATTTCGCGGGCAGTCACGGTGCTGGTCTTCGGGCGTGACCTGGGCATCCTGACTGTTTCGGCGATCCTTTATGCCACGGTGGGGATGCGGTCCTTCCCGCCCAGCATCCTGGGGAAGGTGAACACGCTGGTGCAGATTATTGCCGTCACCAC
>JAJZMO010000185.1 GCA_021798235.1 Acidobacteriota bacterium
GCGCTTGTTGTGTTCTTTTGCGGATTCTGCCTGCGTGGTCATGAGCGATACCTGCGATGAAGGAAGTTTTGCAGTGATGCCGATTGGGGAATGTCAGATGGGCTGTGGGGCTGGGTTGAGGGTAGCTTAAGGCGGGGCTAGGTGGAATATGGCCAGAAGCGTACGGTGTTTCTTCGGGGGGGGGCGGCAGTGTCTGCCTGGGCTTGTTTTTTGCGTTCGCGGGCGGCAGGGCTTTCGATCTGGTGGCGATCGAGGAGTTCGAGGGCGAGGTCGCGATAGCTTTCCGCGCCGCGGGAGCGGGGATCGTAGAGGGCGACGGGCTTGCCGTAGCTGGGGGCTTCTGCAAGGCGGACGTTGCGGGGGATGGTGGTTCGGAAGAGTTTTTCCTTGAAGAATTCGCGGAGGTTTTCCGTGACCTGCTGTGCGAGGTTGGTGCGGTCGTCGTACATGGTGAGCAGCACGCCTTCGAGAGCGAGTTTCTCATTGAAGGTTTCGCGGACGCGCTCGAGGGTGTGCATGAGCTCACTGATGCCTTCGAGGGCGAAGTACTCGGCCTGCATGGGAACCAGGAGACCGTCGGAAGCGACAAGAGAATTGAGGGTGAGCAGGTCGAGGGCTGGTGGGCAGTCGAGGACGATGTACTGATATTTGTCATGGACTGGCTCGATGGCTTCGCGGAGCTTGAAGGCGCGGTTGTCCTGCTGGATGAGTTCGACGTTGGCTCCGATGAGGTTTTTGCTGGAGGGGACGATGGAGAGCTCGGCGATTTCGGTTGGGAGGATGGCTTCAGTGAGCGAGCAGGCGCCGATGATGACGTCGTAGGTGCTTTTGCGGTCGTCGTCGCGGGGGATTCCGAGGCCGCCACTGGAGTTTGCCTGGGGATCGCAGTCGATGAGGAGAGTTGGAAGGCCTTCCAAGGCGAGAGCGGAGGCTAGGTTGATGGCGGTCGTGGTTTTGCCGACTCCGCCTTTCTGGTTGACGACCGCGAGGACCTTTCCCATGTCGCCTTTGAGGGTATCGGCTGGGAGGGGTTTTGGGCAACGAAATCGATCTGTGGGTAACTGGGCCGTATTTGTGGAAGAAATTCCGGACCGATTTTAGGGGTGGGTGCTAAATGGCACAAAATGAGGGCGATGCGAGGTCTGGAGAATTACTACAAGAATGTTAATGGGATCGGGGTGTCGGTGGAAAACTTTTGAAAAATGGCGATTGTTCCACGTGGAACGCTGGTTCCAATGGCGCCCGGAATTGGGGCCAGCCGCATGATTTGTTCCACGTGGAACGCTCTCAATCTTGGGTGGGCGAATGAGCTGCAGGGGTGGATGTTCCACGTGGAACACCCCTCTACGAGTGACCGAGAAGCAGAAGGCCGTGTTCGGAGTGGGGCAGATGGGCGGGGCGTTGCCAGGCGATGGAGGGGATGGAGGAGATCAGGGAGTCGATGAGGCGGTCAGTGGTGAAGATGAGGATTTGTCCGCCGGGAGCAACCCTTTGGACGGCGACGCGGCAGGCAGACTCCATCTGATCGACGGCGCGCAGGGTGACAGCATCGTAGAGTTCCTCGGGCGGCATGGCTTCGACGCGCTGCGACCAGATTTCGGCGTTCAGATGAAGGCGGCGGACTGCTTCGCGGAGAAATGCTGCCTTTCGGTTCTGGGATTCAGCCAAAGTGACGTGAATCTGAGGGTGCGCGAGGGCTATAGGGATTCCGGGGAAACCGGCCCCGGAGCCGAAATCGAGGAGGGTGTGGGCGGAAGGAGCGAGGTGCCGAGCGCAGAAGAGGCTGTCGGCGAAGTGCCGGAGGACAATTTCGCTAGGCTCACGGATGGCGGTGAGGTTGGTGCGGGCATTCCATTTGAGAAGCAGCGCGAGATAGGCGGAAAGCTGTTCGGACAGGGGCGGATCAGCGGGGATTCCAGCGGATGCCAGAAGAGAGGCAATCTCTGCCGCAGAAAGGCTCACGGGCGGGACACCGTGTTTGGGATTGGCTGCCAGGCGCGTGCGGCATGGACGAGGGCGTCAAAGATGTTCTTGGAAAACTGGTCCTCATGAAATGTGCGCTCGGGATGCCACTGCACGCCGATGGCAAAGGGGAGGCTGCGCATCTCGGCAGCCTCCACAACGCCGTCGGCTGTGCAGGTGGCAGCGAGTTGCAGGCCGTCTCCGAGCCGCGCGACAGCCTGATGGTGGCTGCTGTTGACGCGGGCCTCGGTGCAACCGGCGAGCTGGTGCAGACGGGAGCCAGGGGCGAGATTCACGGTGTGAAGTGGGGGGAGTTGGCCACCGATGCGCGCGTGGGCCACTTCAGAGGGCTGCTGTGTGGGGAGATCCTGGATGAGCGAACCGCCGAGCCAGACGTTCATGGACTGAAAACCGTAACAGATGCCGAGGACGGGCTTGCGGAGGTTGAATGCGTCCTGAAGGAGCAGCTCATCGGTGGCTTCACGGGCGGGGTCGGCAGGGTTGGAGCCGTTCTGCACCTCGCCGTATTTGGCGGGATTGACATCGGCTCCGCTCCCGGGCAGAAGCACGCCCTGGCAGGTGGCCAGCGTGCGCGCAATTTGCTCGGGAGTGGCAGAAAGTGAAAGGTGAACCGGTTCACCGCCAGCGGCTTCGACGGCGGAGGCGTATCTCGGCCAGTTGTCGCGGCTGTATGCCTCATCCAGTGCGGAGGGTTCAGGAATGGCAATGCGGGGACGGTTCATGTTCGACCTTCCGGATGAACTGCGATTATACGGGGAGCGAAGGGTTGGCCAGGTCGGTCGTAAGCAGCCCATGGACTTCTTCGCAAGGACGAGGCAGGTAGGTGTGGGTGTAGTAAAGGTCAGCGATGGAGTCGGTGAGCTGCTGCGTCAAGGCATCCAGGTCCTTCATGGTGAGTCCGGTGGTGGGAATAGCTTCGCCGATGGCCAGGGTGACCGGTACGGGGTGGAGTTCACCGGCATTGATGGGGAGCAGTTCATAGGTGCCAATCAGCGCCATGGGCACGAGCGGAACCTGGGCGCGAATAGCCATGAATGCGGGGCCATTCAGGAATGAGCCGAGATGGCCGTCGCGACTGCGCCCCCCTTCAGGGAAAATGACGAGCGGCATGCCGGCCTTGAGGGTTCGGACGGCCGAGCTGAGGCTGGCGATGGAGGCGCGCGGGTTATCGACATTGACCGGAACCTGGCCTGAGCGGCGCAGATGCCAGCCGATGAAAGGCAGCTTCCAGAGATCGTGACGAGCGACGATGCGGAACTGGAAGGGCAGCGAACCGAAGAGCGCAGGCGTATCCATGTAAGACAGATGGTTGCAGGTATAGACAGCGAGCTGGGGTTTAAGCCGCTCGGGATGCAGGATGGTGAGGCGTGCTCCGCTGACGCGGACGAGGACGCGAGCCCAACGCTGGGCAATGCGGTGTTGCCACTTGCCATCCTTCTCAAAGACGGAGGCGAGCAGCGAGAGGCTGCCGAAAACGGCAGTTGCGCCGATGATGGCCGGTGCACGCAGGCAGAAGCTGACAGCGCGTTCGTGCCAGGGAAGTGGCGAGGGTCGCGGCCCCAGAAGGTTCGAACTCATGCGCGCATGGCCTTCTTACGGAGTGCTCCGGCGAGATAGACGGAGCCGGCAATCACGACGAGGCCGGTGTGCGGAGTGAGTTCGAGGGCCAGATCGAGTGCCTGTTCGGGGTGGGAGGCTTCGACTGCCTGGATCTGCGCTGCTGTGGCTGCTGCGCGGAGGTCCTCAAGAGAGACGGCACGAGGCGAGGGGACCGTGGTGAGGACAACGCGATCAAAGGCGGGAAAGAGAATCTGCGCCATTTCGCCGAGAGCCTTGTCACGGAGGCAAGAGAAGACAAGCGTCATGGATGGAGGGGGAGGATCGAAGTGCGAGAGTGCGGAACGCAGCGCCCAAGCTCCGGCGGGGTTATGGGCAACATCGATGAGGATATCGGCATGGGTATCGTGCTGGATGCGTTCCAGGCGCGCGGGCCATTGTGTTGCGCGAATGCCGCGTGCGATTTCCGCCGCTGTGATTTTGTAACTGTATTGGTTACGTAACTCAACTGCGGCCGCAATGGCGAGTGCAAGATTGCGCTGCTGGTGGCTGCCGGCGAGGGGAAGATCGACGTCGATGGATTCGTCAAGCACGTTAAGCGTGTAGTGATTGCGGGGGCCGGTGTGCGTGGGGTTGAGATAGGGGATGTAGGCGGCTGCGTTGACTCCACGGGCATTGAGCGACATTGCCACTTCACCCAGGACGTGATTTGCGGAGGGGTGCTGAGGGAGGGTGACAAGGATGCCGTTGGGGCGAAGGATTCCGGCTTTTTCGCGCGCAATGGCGTCGATGGTAGCGCCAAGGTACTCCATGTGGTCGAGGGAAATATCAGTGATGACGGAGAGCAGCGGATCGACGACATTGGTGGCGTCGAGACGTCCGCCCATGCCGACTTCAAGGACGGCGACGTCAATGCGGGCCTGAGCGAAGGCGACGAAGGCAGTTGCGGTGACAGCTTCAAAAAAGCTGGGTGGAGCGGGCAGCAGTCCATTGTGCTGCAGGGTGACTGCAGCGGCTTCCACTTTGGCGAAAGCGTCAGAGAAGGGCTCGTCCGGAATCGGTTCCAGAATGCCGGACGTGTTGCTGATGCGAATGCGCTCGTTGACCTGCTCCAGATGTGGCGAGGTGTACAGGCCGGTGCGGTAGCCGGCTGCGGTGAGAATGGATGCCAGCAGTGCGGCGGTAGAGCCTTTGCCATTGGTACCGGCGATGAGGACGGATGCGAAGCGGCGCTCCGGATGGCCGAGCGCTTCACAGAGCTGCCGCATCTCCTCAAGGCGATATTTGCGGGGTGGCCCGGCAAGCTCGGAGGCGAGTGCGAAGAGCCGGTCGACCGCGCTGGCGTATGTCATACGTCAATTTTAGCCGGGAGGCCTTTCCAGCGAGCAGCGGGGGGATGACGAGTTGACTTTGGGGCAAAAGAAACCCCGGAAGGTATCCGGGGTGGGGAAAGTATTTGTGGAGTCATTTACAAAGGTAGAGACTGCGGAGCCGGAAGTCTTGAGATGTTCGATGGTTTCTTTTCTCTAACTTTGGGTGGAGAAAAGCCATTTATTGCTGGAGTTCGCGCGGAGTCGCGTGGTTTGCCGCGCGGCGGGTACAATGTGGCGGTGCTTGCCGTGGCAGCAATTTGAAGACTCCAAACTCGGCCGAAGGTTGGTAAGGCCGTCAGTGCGGTGGCGCGACAGCATTCCGTGACGCAGATGTTGATTTCCTAATGGGTAAAGGATGGAGTAATGGCGAAGTCGGGTGGAGGATTCTGGAAGGGCGTTTTCTGGGTCATTTTGATTGAAGCCCTAGCTGGCGTGATTGGGGTGCTGGTGGTGCAGTTTGGCGGGTTCCCGATGGGGGCCGATGCACATCCGAGCCAGTTGGAAGCACAGCTTGGACACTGGACGCATGACGCGTGGGTGCAGCATCACGCGCCGAATGTGGCGGATCCGGTTCCGGTAAACGAGCAGACGCTGCTGGCTGGCGCGGCTTTGTACCAGGGCAACTGCGCGGCCTGCCACGGCGGTGAGCACTACACGAATAGCCCGCTGGGACGCGGAATTTATCCGGGAGCGCCGCAGTTCATGCGGTTTGTGGAGTACCAGCGGACACATCCAAAGTTCAAATTGCCTCACGAAACTCCGGCGCAGGAGCAGGCGCGGAATGATCACTCGTTCTTTGTGGTCAAACACGGGATCCGTTTCACGGGCATGCCGGCGTGGAGATACAACATGACCGACACGCAGATATGGGAGGTGGTGAACTTCCTGCATCACATGGGCCACCTGCCACCGAATGTGGAGCAGGCATGGAAGCAGATGCCGATGAGCCCGATTCCGGTGCCAGTGGCTGCGCCGGCAACGCCCGCAAAAGCAGGCAAGACGATGAAGAAGAAGTAGCCGCGGTTCTGTGGCAGCGCGCTGGTCGCGAAGGCCGGCGCGCTTTGCGTTTGTGGTCAGCCAGCCGGTAGAGTCGAGGTGACTTCTTCGGCAAGAGGGTATTGATTGCGTCAGGTTCTGGTAGGTGTGCTGCTCATTCTGTTTGCCGTGGGCGCGCGTGCGCAGGCGCCGATGGCGGTGAGCGCGCAGAAGATGAGCGAGCATCTGCTGAAGCAGGTTCCGTTGGTATATCCGGCGCAAGCCAAGGCCGAAGGTGTAACCGGGACGGTGGTGCTGCTGATTGAAGTGAGTGAGGCGGGCAGAGTGGACCGCACCCGGGTACTGAGCGGACCGCCGATGCTGAGAGCCGCGGCGCGCCAGAATGTGGAGCAGTGGGTCTTTCGTCCTTTCACGAAAAATGGCCAGGCGGTGGAGGCGGCGGGGCTGGTGCAGGTGGTTTTCCAGCCGGACGCGGGGCCTACGCCGGTAGTAGAGTTTTTGACGCGGGCGCGGGCGAAATACGCAACCGAGCCTGGCCTGGCGGCGGAGGGCTTCCACTGCCGGGTGGAGCCGGCGTGGAGGGAGTTCCCGCAGGTCGAGCGTGTGGCGTCGGATTCGCCGCTGGTGACGCGGCTGAAGCGGACACGGGTGAGGCTGGTGGTGGCGACGACAGGCGCGGCGATGACAGCGGTGAAAATCCCCAAGAAACCCAAGCTGAATCTACAAGAGTTGACTGCGGCCAACGAGCTGGTGACGATGACGCGGCAAATGCTGGATGGCTTTTTCATGACCTGGCTGCCGTTCGCGGTCAGAGGGCCGGGCGCGCCGGCAGATGCGCAGGTGAAAACGACGGGTGCGGGGACGGTGATCCAGTATGAACAGGGCGGCGTGACGGACTGGATGAGCTTCGACGGGAATCTGCGGATGCTCCACTATACGGAGCTGCTGCCGAGCGGCGAGGCGATTGAGCAGACGCCCCTGTTTGCGGCCGGGCCCGATGGGCTGCTGCTGTATACGGGAGCGGATTTTGCCATGCACCAGGGCGATGCGACGACGCATGGGGCGTACCGGATCGAGTACCAGGAGGTGGACGGATACCGTCTGCCGAAGGTGGTCGAAATCAAGGCGGGAAAGAGCCTGGATGTGCATTTCCGGCTTCGGGGCTGCAAGATCGGGCAGCCAGCGGTGAAGCGGCCAAGGATCGACCGTCGAGGCAGTCGCGCCTGACGGCGGGACTGGCCGCACGGGGATCGACCGTCCAGGCGACCGTGCCTTCGGCGCATCCAGCAAGAATCTGCCGCTAAGACGCAAAGGCCGCCAAGGGATCGGCCGCATGGGTGGGCCGTGCGTTGCGCGCCGGAATCAGTATTTCGCTTGTTTTCAATGATTTACGAGCAAATTCTGGGTGGGTGGGCGCAATTCTTGATGCTTTGGCGACTCCCCTCGTTTTTGTGGGTAAGTTATTGATTTTATGAGATCGCGTACCCGTAATTCATCTGTAACCTCCCGGTGTTTTTGTGGGGAAAGTGTTGAATCTAAAGGGATGACTAGTGTGCGAGCCCTCAGTTTTCAGTCCTCAGTCCCCAGTCGTCGTGCGTTCGGCACGATTCTTCACCCCAAAGACGAAGAGCTGTCCGTGGGACCCTGATTCCCATGTTTCGTGATTCCCGTAATGGGAATGGGGCGATTTCAAAAGTCGTGGTCAACGTCCCAGAAGTTATTGATACGAAGGGAGTTACAAAGGGGTTAGCCTCGTAAGTCTCTTAGAATCAGTGCCCGGTTCAGGGGCGAATTCGGGGCAGAAAAAAGCGGCCGGGTTCGGCCGCTTTTTTGTGTCCTTACTTTCAGGATAGCAATTTTGGGGGGAATTACCGGCAGATTTGGCGGCTTCTCTGAGTGGGGCGTTTGGAAAATCTACCGCAAAGACGCAAAGACCGCAAAGGTGCTGGCCGAGAGGGCGAAGCGGAAAATTTAGTT
>JAJZMO010000081.1 GCA_021798235.1 Acidobacteriota bacterium
TGTCCACCTTGCCGCACGCGATGGGCATCTTCAATCTGGTGGCTTTTCTGGCCGTGTTGGCCATGACGGCCGTGCTCATCATCGGCATTGAAGAGTCGGCCCGCTTCAACACGGCGATTGTGGCCATCAAACTTTCCGTCGTGGGAATTTTTCTTATCATCGGCGCAGGATTTTTGCTGCATCATCCGCATCTGGCTGCAGCCAACTGGCATCCGTTTATTCCTCCTGCGCAAGGGCCGGGGCGCTTCGGCTTCAGCGGCATTACTGCGGGCGCAGCCTCCATCTTTTTCGCTTACATTGGTTTTGACGCCGTCTCCACCGCCGCACAAGAGGCCAAAAATCCCCGACGCGATATGCCCATCGGCATTCTTGGCTCGCTGGTGATCTGCACCGTGCTGTATATTTTGGTGGCGCTGGTGCTTACCGGACTGGTCAGTTATCACTCGCTCGACGTGGCCGATCCAGTTGCCGTGGGCATCGACGCCACTGGCGTGCGCTGGGGCAGCGTGTTGGTCAAGCTGGGAGCTGTCTTTGGTTTGGGCACAGCGATGCTGGTCATGCTGCTGGGCCAGAGTCGGATTTTTCTCTCGATGTCGCGCGATGGCCTGATCTGGAAGTGGGCCAGCAAAATTCATCCGCGCTTTCGCACGCCCTACGTTTCCAACCTGGTGGTCGGCATCTCTGTGGCCTTCATGCCAGCGCTGTTGCCCATTGACCGGCTCAGCGAACTGGTGAATATGGGCACGCTGCTGGCCTTCGCCATTGTTTGCGCCGGAGTTTGGATTCTGCGCCGCAAGCATCCAGACATGCCGCGCCCCTTCAAAACCCCGCTGGTGCCGCTGGTGCCCATCCTGGGGATTCTCTCCGCGTTCTATTTGATCTGGGTGCTGCCGCTGTTGACCAAAGAGATTGTCGTGCTCTGGTTGCTGGTGGGGCTGGTGATTTACTTCACCTACAGCGTGAAGAACAGCGCCGTGCAAAAGGCCCTGCGCGAGGATTGAAATCTGCAAGGGCCTTCGTTTGTGCTTGGGTTGAATACTGGTGCGGCTACTGCTGAGCGCGGCTGGAGCGAACGTCGGAGGCAATCTCGCCGTCGCGGATATGCACGACACGGTGCGCATACTCGGCAATATCTGGCTCATGCGTGACCAGAACGATGGTGTTGCCATTCCGGTGGAGATCGTCAAAGAGCGCCATGATCTCCACGCCTGTCTTCGAATCGAGATTGCCCGTGGGTTCATCGGCCAAAATGATGGAGGGTCGATTAACCAGTGCGCGCGCGATGGCTACGCGCTGGCGTTGTCCGCCAGAGAGTTCATTCGGCTTGTGCATCATGCGGCCTTCCAGGTTCACAGAGCGCAGCGTGTTCTTGGCGCGTTCGATGCGCTCCTCGGCAGGCGTGCCGTTGTAGATGAGGGGTAGTTCCACATTGTGCAGCGCCGTGGCGCGCGCCAGCAGGTTGAAGGTCTGGAAGACGAAGCCAATTTCCTTGTTGCGGATGCGCGCCAGCTCATCGTCATTGAGATCGCTGACCAGATGGCCGTTGAGCCAGTACCGGCCTTGGCTGGGCGTGTCCAGGCAGCCGATCAGGTTCATCAGCGTGGATTTGCCAGAGCCGGATGGTCCCATGATGGCAACATATTCATTGTGCCGGATGCGTAGATTGACGCCGCGCAGCGCCTGTACCTGCTGCTCTGACCCCATATCGTAGGTCTTCCAGAGGTTCTCGACAACGATCACCTCATCTGCGCCTGGGCCAGCGTTTGCGCTTGCCGGTTCTGGAATCAATGTCTCCGTACTCATGCCTCTCCCGTACTTCTGTCCACTGCCTGCACCCTAACACTATTATGAGCTAGCGAGTCTCTCTGCTTACGAACTAGACTCAGTGTCTCCATTCCCACTATCCGTGGTGCCTGTGGGTTTTTCTTTCTGCAGCTTCACTTGCGCTCCGTCTTTCAGGGAACGCAGCACTCGATACGGGCCTGTGACAATTCTGTCTCCGGGCTTCAGCCCTGAGGTGACTTCAATGTTGGTTGTGCCCGTAATTCCCGTCTGCACAGGCACGAAGAATGCACGTTCATGTCGGCCTTCCTTGCGAATGACGAAGACGCCCTGCACCTGTTGTCCCTGCTGCGATCCAAGATTCAACGCCGTGTTCACTTTCTGTGCATCCTGTTTTCCTTGTGCAGACGGAGCGCGTAGCGTGAGCGCCTGAATCGGAATCCCCAACACGGCCTGCTTGGTAGCCGTGATGATCTTCGCCGTGGTGGAAAGGCCGGGTCGCAGTTCATCCGAAGGATTGTCCAGCGTGACGACAACCTTGAAGTCTTTGGCCTCTTCCGTGCCACTGGTGCTCTGGCTGGTGGCTACGCCCGAGGAGCGCAGCAGTGCCTGATCGCCAACCTCCGTTACATGGCCTGCAAAAACTTTGCCCGGAAGTGCATCCACGGTGACCTCAGCGGGCTGGCCCAGCGTCACGTTGGCAATATCGGTCTCATCCACCTTCACCTCAGCAGTGATCACGGACATGTCTGCCAGCGTCATGAGTGTGCTGCCCTCGGTGTTCTGAATGCCCGGAACAACGGTTTCGCCCTCACGTACCGGCTCGTTGGTGACAAGCCCGTCAAATGGAGCAATGCTGATGGTGCGATTGAGCTCATCATCGTTACTGCGCAATGTGGCTTCATCGCTTTCTAGCTTGGCCTTGCTGGATGCGGTTTGCGCCTGTGCCTGCACTAGGGATGCTTGCATCTGCGCCACTTTGGCCACGTCCACATCGTAGGCGGCTTTTTTGGAATCAAAATCCTGTCGCGCGATCAGTGCGTCTTTGTACAACGCCTCCGCGCGCTGATAATCCATTTGCTTCTGTACCAGGTCGGCCTTGGCATTTTCCAAATTCGCTACGGCAACTTTTTCATTGGCGATCGCTGCGGTTACATCTTTGCTGGCTGCTGCGATGGTGTCCTGCTGCGCTTCCACCGTGGCGGACTGTTGAATATTCTCTACCGTGGCCACCACCTCGCCCTTGTGAACATGGTCGCCTTCCTTGGCGTAGAGATGCGTGATGCGTCCAGTGACCAATGCGCCCACGTTCACGTATGTCTTGGGCTTGATCTGCCCCGTCCCGCTTACCGTGGCCTGTAGATTCTGAATGGCCGCAGTCCCCATTTGCACCTGGGTAGTGTGTGCATTGCCCTGATAAATCGTCAGGCCGACTATCGCGCCGCAGAGAGCTACGGCCATCAGGACAATCAGTAGTATTTTTTTTCTGCTCATTCCATCTCACCGCAAATGTGTTCAATTGAATGCGCCGCGTGCCGCAGGGCAGGCAGGTGTCCGCATGTGTTTGCATACGCAGGCTGTCTGCGAAAAGTTCCCGCATGCCTTCCAATAAAGAGCACCCGCACTCATTGTAGCCGTTGGTTTGCAGATTCCTGTCTGCCGCTTGCTTGAAACTCTTGCTGCAAAGTCCATACAATTAGGATTGGCCCAATAGGAGTAGCCGCTTTGCCTATGTTCCGTTCCAGATTCCTTAGTTTTGTTGTTTTAGCTGGTTGTGCGTTGCCCTGCATGTATGCACGACAGTTCTTGGCGCAGGATGCCACTTCGCCCGATGCGCCTTCGGCAGATGCTTCGAATGCAGATGCTGCTCCTGTGGACCCGCTTCACCGCAAACTCTCCGACAAAGAACGCCTGCGCCAACAGAAAGCCCTGCGTCAGGAGTTAAAAGGTCCTTACAAGAAGTGGTTGGATGAGGATGTGCGCTGGATTATTAGCGATGATGAACGCAAGGCGTTTTTATCACTGAGCAATGACGAAGAGCGCGACAATTTTATCGAACAGTTTTGGCGTCGCAGAAATCCGGACCCCGAGTCTCCTGCAAATAGCTTCCGCGAAGAGCACTATCGCCGCATCGCGTATGCAAACGAACATTTTTATGGCGGCGAAGAGGGATGGAGAACCGACCGTGGGCACATTTATATCGTCTACGGGCCTCCGGATAGCATTGATTCCCACCCCTCTGGCGGGTTGTACCATCGCTCGATGGACGAAGGTGGTGGACAGACAGATACATTTCCATTCGAAGTGTGGCACTACAAACACATCGATGGTATTGGCGATAATGTCGAAATTGAATTTGTGGATACTTGCATGTGCAGCGAGTACCACATGACACTCGACCGTGGAGAAAAAGATGCTCTGGCCCATATCCCCGGCGCAGGGCCAACTTTGCTTGAGTCTAGAGGTGTGTCTCAGGCACAACGCTATGGCAGTGGCAGCATAGAAACTCTAGGCCCTGGCCCGGCTTACTTTAATAATCAGGACAAAGAATTTGACCGCATGGTGCAGTTCAGTAAGCTTTTGGGATCCCCTCCGGTTAAGTTCAAAGACATGGAAGAATTCATGACCAGCCACAAAGTGCTGACGGGTCCATTCTTCCCCTTTGACGTTCGCACAGATTTTGTTCGTATTACAGACGACACGATCCTGGTTCCGATTACCTTGCAGGTCAACAATCGAGACATAACCTTCAACACGAAAAATGGAGTCTCCAGCGGAACGGTCAATATCCTTGGACGCGTGTCCACCATTACCGGGCGAATTGTGCAGACCTTTGAAGATACCGTCCAAGTCTCAGACCCATCCGAGCTATTAGCCCAAGCCATGAAAGGGAAATCCGTTTACTGGAAGGCATTGCCGCTCCGTCCCGGACGTTATCGCTTGGATATTGTAATTAAGGATGTAAACAATCCTGACCACGTTGGAACCTACGCGCGCGCCTTGGATGTTCCCCACTACGATGATGACCACTTGGCCGCATCCTCCCTTATCTTGGCGGACAAGATGGAGCCGGTAGCCACGCGACAAATTGGCACGGGAAATTTTGTTATCGGCAATACCTATATTCGTCCGCGCGTGAGTTCTTCCATTACGAAACCAGCATCGTTTCAACGCAATCAAAGTCTGAACTTTTGGATGCAAGTTTACAATTTGGGCATCAACACCAAAACACGGCACAATGATGCCACGTTGGACTATCAAATCACACGTTTGGATACAAATCAGCTGCTGCTGAATACTTCAGAGCCAACCAGCAAGATCAATCCAAACTCCGATCAGGTGACGGTGGAAAAATCACTGCCGCTCAGCTCACTGCAACCCGGAAAATACAGCGTCACCGTTAAGGTGACGGATGCGGTCACGCAGCAGCAGTTGCAGCAGTCCGCCTCATTCGAGGTCGAGTAACGCCGCTCCTTACCTATCCAGACACGCAGCGCATCCAGCCTGCGTGTCTGCGATGCGATCACTCTCCCGGTATTTCGGGTATCTGCGTGGCTGATGTTGGCGCAGGTTCGCCGTTACTTCCCAGTCCAGACCTCGATACTTTTAGGATTCTGCTTCTGCCCGCACAACTAGAGCAGGCTGCGATCTAGGTCGATGCGGCAGCGAGGGCCAGATGCGCGGCGCGCACATCAGCAGCAGTGAAGAGTGCGAGGAATGGCGCGCCATGGGCTGCGGCTTCGACAGCGGCACGGCCATTCTGTTCTTGCCGATCCACCAGGCAAAGAACACCGACAACGTTCATGCCAGCCTCACGTGTGGCAGCGATGGCGTTGATGGTGGAGCCGCCCGTGGTGCATACGTCATCGACAATGACCACACGCGCGCCGGGCTGGCAAAAGCCTTCGACGCGGCGTCCCGTGCCATGGGATTTTTCCGCCTTGCGTACGAGGAAGCCATGCACAAATGGCGTGGCTGGCTCGTGCGCGTGCTGCCAGGCGCTGGCAGAGGCGATGTTCGAGACCAGGGGGTCTGCGCCCATGGTGAGTCCGCCGACGGCGGCAGGATGCAGATTGTGTTTGCGAATCAGGTCGTAGAGCAGCAGCCCAGCCAGGCGTCCGCCATCGGCGTGCAGCGTGGTGGTGCGGCAGTCGATGTAGTAGTCGCTGCGCGCACCGGAGGAGAGCACAAAGTCTCCCAAGCGGAAGGAGTGCTGCGCGATCAGGTTGAGAAGGGTGTTCCGATGGTCCGACATGGTTGTAAGCAAATTGTAGCGATTCCCCTACCCGAACCGCAAAGAGCAGGGATCGGGGTCGGGGTATCGTGCGCTCGGAAAGACTCTCCCGTGACGGGCGCTTCACTCCTGCCACACTCCACTCAAGCCAAAGACGGCTTGAATGGGGCACCCGGCGAATAGCGAATAGCTAACAGCTAATTTTTCAATCGCTCCAGATGTTGAAAGCCACCACTGGCGGAGAAAACAGCAACGAAGATGGACAGATTATACGTTGCGTGTACCAATGCTGAGGCAGCAACCGAGCCGGTGCGCTGGCGAACGGCAGTGAGCAGCAGGCTGACGAGAAAGACCATGGCGAGTGGTGCCGAGGCGTGGGCCAATTGTTGTGAGTGCAGCAGCGCAAAGGGAATGCTGGTGAGAACCGCTGCCGGAAGCACGCCTGTCCAGCGGCGCAGCGCGGGATAGAGAAAGCCGCGAAAGGCCAGTTCCTCAAAGGCTGGAGCGATGAGCGTGCCGAAGATGGCGACGATCCACGCATCCAGCGGCTTGCGAAAGAAAGAATCCACGGGCAGTTCTTTGGGAACGGGCAGGTAGTTGGAGAGCAGTTGAATGCAAATTGCGAGCAGGATGCCGGTGAGCAGCAAGCGCCCTGCCTGTCTGCGCGCTACGGAACCATTCCAGAAAACCCCTTGCGCAAAGGGGCGATTCCACGCACGCGAAAACAGTGCAGCTGTGACCAGAACGATGCTTCCATAAGCCAGCGCCATCACGGGAATGGAGAAGCGCGGCTCCACTGCGATTTTCTCCAGCGACAGCCCGCCGAACCAATGCTCATGCAATGCCAGGGCAATGGCTCCGCCTTGGATGCCGAGAACAAGAACAGTAGCAATGGCAAAGAATGCAACTGCATCGAGAAAACCGGGACCTTCGGCACGCGCAGGCATGGGCGCACGGAATGGGTCTTGCTCCGACGGCAGCGGCGGCAAAATCTCCGGCTCCAGGGTCATGCGATCTCCTTGCGCGCAGGTTTTTTCTGGGCCGCGCGGGCTGTTGTGCCCGAAGCCGAGTGTATCGCGGAAGGCTCGGGTGCAGGCGTATTGTTTGTGTTGCCCGAAAAATATCGCGCCAGCAAACGGCCCGTGTGCGAGTCGGGATGGGCGGCGATGGTCTGCGGTGTGCCCTCGGCAACGATTTTTCCCCCGTCCTCGCCACTCTCTGGGCCTAGGTCCAGGATCCAATCGGCGCTGCGAATCACGTCAAGGTTGTGCTCAATGATGATGACTGTATTGCCGTGGTCGGCGAGCCGGTGCAGCACTTCGAGCAGCTTGCGCACATCGTCAAAGTGCAGGCCGGTGGTCGGTTCGTCAAGCAGATAAAGCGTGCGGCCCGTCTGGCGCTTGGACAGTTCTTTGGCCAGCTTCATGCGTTGGGCCTCGCCGCCAGAGAGTGTTGTGGCCGACTGGCCCAGATGCACGTAGCCCAGACCCACTTCGTTGAGTGTCTCCAGCTTTTGCCGGATGGCTGGAATATTGCCGAGTACAGGAAGCGCGTCGGCGATGGGCAGGTCCAGAATGTCGGCGATGGAGTAGCCCTGAAAGCGCACAGCGAGCGTTTCCTGATTGTAGCGGCGACCTTTGCAGACCTCGCACTGCACGTAGACATCGGGCAGAAAGTTCATTTCAATTTTGCGCTGGCCATCGCCCTGGCAAGCCTCGCAGCGGCCTCCGGCCAGATTGAAGGAGAAGCGACCCGCTTTGTATCCACGCTCGCGCGACTCCGGCAGCATGGCGAAGAGGTCGCGGATGGCGGTGAAGACGCCGGTGTAGGTGGCTGGGTTCGAACGCGGCGTGCGGCCAATGGG
>JAJZMO010000061.1:0-2317 GCA_021798235.1 Acidobacteriota bacterium
GGCATCGAAACACGAAGGCTCTCATGGGTCCAACGGCACATACGCACAATCCGGTCTCCTTTGCCCGCACGCTGGCCAGCGCCAAGCAGACGATGGTGTTGAGCGAGATCATTCATCTTGCCCTCGACAGCTTCCGCGCCAACAAAATCCGCTTTGCCTTGACGGCGCTGGGCATGGTGATGGGTTCGGCCTCGGTGATTCTGGTGGTGACGATTGGGCTGACGGGCAAGCAGTATGCGATCAGCTTGATTCAAGGCATCGGCGCGAACATGATCGTGGCCGATTATCAGGGCGGCGGCATGGCGGCCTTCAACGGCAGCCCGGACTACCTGACGCGCGATGACCTGAACGCCGTATTGCAGCGGGTGCCGGGCATTATGGCCTCATCGCCCATGCTGGAGATGCACGACCAGATCAGCTTTGGCCAGGGCCATGTGAAGGATGTGCTGATCCTGGGCGTTGCGCCGGAATATGAAAAGGTGCGCAATCTGGTGATTTTGACCGGGCGCTTTTTTGACGATCAGGATGAGATGGGCCACGCCAAGGTGGCCGTGGTAACGGAAGCCTTTGCCAAAAACATGTTTGGCAGCGATGCGGCGGCCATCAATAAGACCTTCTCCATCAGCGGCATTCCCTTTACGATCATCGGCACGTTCAAGGAGCGCGTCTACACCTTTGGCATGTCGGAGGTGGCCGACCAGACCATTCTGATTCCGGATCCGGTGGCGCGCTACTTTACCGGTACGGACGAGGTGAAGCAGCTCTTCTTTTCCGTGCGCGACTACAACAACATTCAAAACGCGCGCAACCAGATCGCGCAGGTGATTCAGTCGCGGCACCGGGCCAACTCCACCTATGACGTGAATGAGTACACGGCGCTGGTGACGACAGCGGCGCAGATTGCCGACATTCTTACCTTGGTGCTGCTGCTGGTCTCTGCCGTCACGCTGGCGGTAAGCGGCGTGGGCATTATGAACATTATGCTCGCCACGGTGCGGGCGCGCATTCGAGAGATTGGCATTCGCAAAGCGGTCGGCGCAACCTATCGGGAGATTCAACTGCAGTTTTTGACCGAAGCGATTTTGATCTCGCTCAGCGGCGGCATCATCGGCACGCTGCTGGGGTTGGCCATCCCGATGCTTCTGAGCGCGCTGACGGATTATCACATTCCCGTGTCGTGGTGGTCGGTTTGGATTTCGTTGGGAACAGCGACGCTGGTCGGCGTAGTCTTTGGTACGCTGCCGGCTACGCGTGCCGCACAAATGGATCCCGTGGAAGCGCTGAAGTATGAGTAAATAACAGCAAAGGCCGGGCAGTTTGCCCAGCCTTTGTTACTGCCGCCTTTCGGGAACGCATCCGCTGCTCCTGTAGCGAGGCGGTTCCCTCGCTGCTGCGGAATTTGTTGCCGCTCCGAAGGCGCAACCTTGATTTCAGTGGGGGATGGATCCATCCCGTTGGGGCTGGGTCTGCCGTCCGCTGCCGTTACATCACAAGGGCCAGCTTCTCCAACTCCTCCTGCATGGTATCGAGGGAACAGACCGTGTACTCCATGCGTACAACAGCCTCACGTGCGCGTTGCCGACTAACCCCGTACCCGCGCCCGCTTAAAAAGCTGCTGATCATCTCCGCAGCCTGCCAGGAATCCAACCCACCTTGCAGCAGTCCATTGCGCAGATCCTGCAACTCGGTGATGGGAAACTTTTCCACCATGCCGCGCAACGTTGCGCTGGATTCAGCTTCGCTGCCCCTGCGCTCACTGCCGCGGTGTAGCTGTGCCTCACTCCAACTGCCGCCATTATTTTGAGAAGCCATGCTCGCCTCCTGCCAATTTGACCCTTCCGGCGGAAAATCGTTTGCTTCCCGGCTGCTGGTTTTTGACAGCGTCCTTGTGGAAGTTCCCCGACTCGTCCGGTTGACTCCCACTCATTTAACCTATTCTTCGGCAGTTTGCGCTACACCAGCAGGTGAATCTTCGGTAACGCCATTTGGTTACCTGCGCAGTGCCAATGCGGAAACGAAAGCAGTTGTGCGAAAAGGGGGCTGAACGGGTCGCGCTGACGGCATTAGCCAACCGGATTCCTGCGGTTGCAGCCAGCGCAGACGGGCAATGTTTTGGTGAAAACCTTGGACGGCCTGCTGGAGGGGTTTGCGCGATCCTGCTTGCTGGCTACGGTCAGATGCACAATGCCAGCAGGGGTCCCAGCGTGTCCACCGTCGCCTGCACCTTTGATCCCTTGCGCCGCGTAGCCCCGTCGCATTCAGCACGCGCGCCCAGCTCCGGCGTGGACGGCAATGGTGCGGCTGTCGAGAATCCTCG
>JAJZMO010000061.1:2417-7870 GCA_021798235.1 Acidobacteriota bacterium
CGCGTCTCCTCTGGAGTATCAGGATTGATCTATCCCTGCTCGATCGCCTGTGCCACGCGCAAAATCGTTGCTTCGTCAAAGTGCTTGCCGAGCACCTGTGCGCCAATCGGCAGCCCGGCTTTGGAGTTGCCACAGGGCACGGAAATCCCACAGATGCCCGCCAGATTCGCCGTCACCGTGTAGATGTCGGCCAGATACATGGCCACGGGATCGTCCGTCTTTTCTCCTAGGCGAAAGGCCGGAGTGGGGGCGGTGGGCGTCAACAATACATCCACTTCGCCAAAAGCGGTCAGGTAGTCGCGCGTCAGCAGCGTGCGTACCTGCTGCGCTTTGCGATAGTAGGCATCGTAGTAGCCCGCGCTCAACACGTAGGTGCCGAGCAGAATGCGCCGCTTTACCTCTGCACCAAAACCGCCATCGCGCGTGCGACGATACATTGCGCCCAAAGAATCGGCCTGCGGTGTGCGATAGCCGTAGCGGACGCCGTCAAAGCGGGCCAGATTGGCGCTGGCCTCTGCCGTCGCCAGCACATAATAAGTAGGGATTGCGTACTGCGTATGCGGCAGCGAAACATTGTGTAGCGTACACCCGGCGGCACGCAGCTTGTCCATGGTTTTTTCGATCGACGCGCGCACCTCGGCATCCAGCCCTTCGGCAAAATACTCCTTGGGAATGCCGACGCGCAGGCCCTTCACAGGCTTATCCAGCTCCGCCGTGTACTCCGCCACAGGGGCATGTGTACTGGTGGCATCCAGTGGATCGTGCCCCGCAATCACGTTCAGCAGAATCGCTGCATCGCGGACCGTATGCGTAAACGGCCCCACACGATCCAGCGACGAGGCAAAGGCAATCAGACCATAGCGCGAGACGCGCCCATAGGTCGGCAGCAGACCCACCACGCCACAAAACGAAGCTGGCTGGCGAATCGATCCTCCCGTATCTGTGCCCAGCGTGGCCACAGCCATATCCGCAGCTACCGCTGCCGCCGAGCCACCACTGGATCCTCCGGGTACGCGATCCAGCGCGCGCGGATTGTGTACCGGCCCATACGCGGAGTTTTCATTTGACGAACCCATTGCGAACTCGTCGCAATTCAATTTACCCAACAGCACGGCACCGGCTGCTTCCAGGCGCGCAACGGTCGTGGCGTCATACGGCGGCAGATAGCCTTCCAGAATCTTCGACCCCGCCGTCGTCGGAGCGCCCTGCATGGTCAGAACATCCTTGATGCCAATGGGCACGCCCGCCAAGGGCGGCAACGTCTCGCCCTTCGCCACAAGCGCATCGATGCGTGCAGCCTGCGTCAGCGCCCGCTCCTTGCTCAGCGACAGCCAGGCGTTGATCTTGGGATCTTCCGCTGCAATGGTCTGATAGAAGGATTCCGCCAGAGCCGTTGCCTGGGTCTTGCCGCTGGCCAGGGCCGCGCGCGTTGCATCAATCGTCAAAGGGGTCTGCGTGCTGGGAGCTGCCGTCATCCTTGTCTCCATGGTTGCTAGCTGGGAACTGCGCTGGTACGAGAGGGTGGTTAGCGCTCAATTACTTTGGGAACTTTGAAGCAGGCACCATCGGACTCCGGCGCGGTCGCCATCACAACTGCTCGATCCAGCGAAGGCCGCGCAACATCCGCGCGCAAAAACTCTGCACCCGTCCAAGCGCTCTTCTGCGCCGCCGCAGCGAGAACCTCGCTCACCTGCGTCATGGGCGGCACATCCGTTGTGTCCAGTTGATTCAACTGCTCCACGTGGCCCAGAATCGCGCCCAAATCACGCACCATGCGCGGCTCTTCTTCTACTGTCAGTTCCAAGCTGGCAAGCTCTGCCACGCGCCGCACATCTTCCAAGGTGATCGTTTTCGATGCGTTCATTTCCGGTGTCCTTAATCGCGGTTCAGAATCGAGAGAACAAATTGGGCGCAAACTTCTCTAGCGCTGTTGGGTTCCACAAAGAACAGTATATCGGCCACAGCCACTCCGGTCAGGCGGGTCGGGTGCATCCGCAGTTCGGGACGCGGCGAAGCGAACTGCTGCCAGGCTTTGTCGGGAACAACTACAGCCTCGCTGCCGCAGATGGGAGGCTGCCTGTGGGCTGCGGGCTACATGATAAACTTTTTCCGATACTCACTTCGCATTGCATCCAAAGGAAACGATTCATGAAGAGCATCCGCTTCTGCGGCATAGGACTGCTGTTGTTGTGTGGGGCCAGCATGGCCTTCGCACAAAAATACTCTACGAAATCATGGGACCAAAATGATGGCTACGTAAACCTTCTGGTAGGCGGGAATCTCGGCGGCCCTGTGGCCGGTGGTTCCGTGACGGCCACGGGCGGCGGAAGCTCCACTTCCTTCTCTCTTTCTGGCCTGACTGCGAAAAAAGGCCTGGTTGGTGGCATCGAAGCCGGCTGGTACCAAAGCACCTTCGGCGTGGAGATCGAAGACATGCTGGTGAAGGATGGGCTGGCTTCCGGCAACGTCACCCTGAGCAGCAGTTTGCTTGGAGGAAGCGCGAGCGGCACGCTGGATTCGTTCAATGCCACACAGAATTTCCTGCTCGCCAACGGCCTGCTGCGCTTTTTCAAGCAGGACAGCCCCTGGGGACTGTGGTACCCCTATATCGGTGCCGGGGGTGGCTTTGTCTCCGGATCCGTCCGCGATGCCACCACGGGGACCTCGGGCTATTCCCTCCAATCGAGTCCAGCGGGGGACATCAAATTTGGCGTTGCCGGCACGTGGGATAACGGATTCGGCCTCTCTGCCGAGTATCAGATTCTCATCTCGGGATACAACATGGTTTTACCGCCAGCCACATCCAATGGCCTATCCCTTTCCGGAACCTTGTCGGGAACTGCCATCAATTCTGTATTGAATGCTGGCATCAGCTATCACTTCCATCTGTAAATACTGTGCCTGGGCGGTTCGAACCGCCCAGGCTGCAGCAACGATCCCGCCAAGAACCCGGTAGCTGTGGCGCACGGCATGTAATCCTTCTATGCTTGCAGTACAGCGCTGTTACGCCTGCCCCAGCCATGTCGCAAACTGGACGTGAATCCGTTTTCCATCGCACTTCCCTGCGGAAGCCTGCCCCGGGGAATGCTTTTCCTGCCAACCTACGCATCCTGATCACCGGTGCAGGAGGATGGATTGGCTCCGCTTTGGCGCGCGCTGTTTGCTCGGCTCCGCAGAGCGCACAGCCCGCATCGCTGGTATTGCTCGATGCGAGCGAGGGCAATCTCTACGCGATCGATGCCGCGCTGGGCGCAACCCCGCACACGGCCATCCTGGGCAGCGTGACGGATTCGATACTGCTCAACGAAATCCTCACCGTGCATCGTCCGCAGATTGTCTTCCACGCTGCCGCCTGCAAACATGTGCCGCTCTTGGAGTCGAATCCCTTCGCCGCGCTCGCCGTCAATGCGCTCGGCACACACCTGCTTGCCGAAGCCGCAGCTCGCTCCGGCGTGGAGACCTTCGTGCTGCTCTCCACCGACAAGGCCGCCGACCCCTGCGGCATCATGGGTGCATCCAAACGCATCGCGGAACTGGCCGTGCTGGCTCACGCTCCCCATGCTGCCATGCAGACAAAAATCGCGCGTCTGGTCAACGTACTCGGCTCTCCCGGCAGCGTACTGCCGGTCTTTGCGCAGCAAATCGCCAGCGGGGGCCCCGTCACAGTCACCCACCCGCAGGCCGAGCGCTACTTCCTTTCCTTGGAAGAGGCCGTCTCGCTGCTGCTCTCCATCGCGGATCCCCTGGTTCCCTGCGGACTCTATGTTCCCCGCGTCGCCGCTCCGGTCAACATTCTGGATCTCGCCCGGCAATGCCTGGCGCAACAGAAATCTGCGGCGGAGATTGTCTTTAGCGGTCTCCGTCCCGGAGAAAAATTAACAGAGTCGCTGCTGGCCACTCAGGAACGCTATGCCAACGAGACCGATGCGCTCGCAACAGACACGGCATCGGCGCTTCTGCGTCGCGTGCAAACTCCGACTCCGCCACGCAGTGACCTCGCCAGGATTCTATCCTCGCTGCAAGAGGCCGTTGCCCGCAGAGACCTGCCTGCCGCACTGGCCTGCGTGCGCCTGCTTGTGCCGGAATACACGTCCCCATCGAGCCTTGTCGACGTGTCCGTGCAGGCGCCAGTCGCAACGGGAGTACGAGAATGAACGCACCGCAATCCTCGACGCGCCGCATCGCCGTGGTCACCACTTCGCGTGCGGATTACAGCCATCTCTACTGGCCGCTGCGCGCTTTGGCGGAGCATCCTGACGTGGATCTGCGCCTGATCGTTTTGGGCGCGCATTTGTCGCCAGAGTTTGGCCACACAGTGCAGGAGATTGAGCGCGACGGCATTCCCATCCACGCACGCATCGAATGCCTGCTCTCCTCGGACAGCGATGTGGGCATGGCCAAAACCATTGGCGTGGCCGCGCTCGGCCTGGCCGATACGCTCAGCAGTCTGCGCCCGGATTTGCTGCTGCTCATCGCCGACCGCTATGAGATGCTCGCGCCCGCGTCGGTGGCGCTGGCGCTGCGCATTCCCATTGCGCACATTGAAGGGGGCGAGATCAGCGAGGGCGCTATCGACAACGCTGTGCGCAATGCGCTGACGATGATGGCGCATGTACACTTCACCTCTACAGAAGAAGGACGGCGGCGCGTCATCGCCCTGGGCGAAGAGCCGTGGCGCGTGCATCGAGCCGGTGCGCCCTCCATCGATCATCTGCGCCGCAGTACGCTGCTGCCGCGCACGGAGCTGGAGGCAAAGCTGCGCATCGCATTGCCGCAAAGGGGCAGTGCATCGCGCCTGGCTGCGGAGCGCATCCTCGTGCTTGCCTATCATCCGGTCACGCTGGCCCAGGACACAACGCGCGAGGCCGATGCGCTCTTTGCCGCGCTGGAGACAACCGAAGGCTGCTTGCTCTTTTGCTATCCCAATGCCGATGCGGGCGGGCGTGCATTGATTCGCCGCACGGAAGAATTTCTGGCGCGGCGCGGTCGGGGCCATCTCTTCGTCAATCTCGATGCAGTCACCTATTGGAGCCTGCTGCGCGAGGCCGATCTGTTCGTGGGCAACTCCAGCAGCGGCATCATGGAGACGGCCTCCTTCGCGCTGCCGACGATCAATGTCGGTCTGCGCCAACAGGGGCGCGAGCGCCCAGCGAATGTGCTGGACGCCGCTGCAGAACCTACCGCAATCCTTGCTGCCCTTCGCAAAGCAGACAGCCCTGAGTTCCGCCAAAGCATCCAAGGAATGCGCAATCCCTACGGCGAAGGCCACGCATCGGAGAAGATTGTCTCTGTGCTCACCACACTGCCCCCCGCTGCAACGCTGCTGCTCAAGCGCGCGCAACCGATTGCAGCATCTCTGCCGGAGTTTGTGCCCGCGTGAGCGCGCCCCAGCCCAATGCGCTGCAAATTCCACTCTCCGCGCCCGACATTGGCGCAGCGGAGATGGAGGCCGT
>JAJZMO010000316.1 GCA_021798235.1 Acidobacteriota bacterium
CCTTCCACTGATAAAATTCAGATACCCGCCCGCACAGGAGCGCGCCATCCACACCGAAATCCTGCCCGTTCTGCTCATTCTGCTTTTGGCCACGCTGGTCCGCTCCACCTTTGGCTTTGGCGAGGCGCTGGTCGCAGTGCCCTTGCTCGCGCTCTGCATTCCGGTGCAGGAGGCCGCGCCGCTGGCCGTGCTGGTCTCCATCACCATTGCGGCCATCGTTGTCGCGCAGGATTGGCGGCACATCCATCTGCGCAGCGCGGGCTGGCTGCTCGGCGCATCCGCCCTGGGCATTCCCTGCGGAGTGCTGCTGCTGCAACACGGCCATCCACGCGCCATCAAGGCCGCGCTCGCCTTGGCGATTTTGGCCTTTGCGGCCTATGCGCTCACAAGAAAAACTCCATCCGCACAATCGCTAGAGCCACTGCCCACACACGAGCCGCGCCGCTGGCTCATTTTGTTTGGATTTTTTGCTGGAGTAATGGGCGGAGCCTTCGGCATGAACGGGCCGCCGCTGGTGCTCTACGGCTCCCTGCGCCGCTGGACTGCGCAGCAATTTCGCGCCACGCTGCAAGCCTATTTTTTGCCAGCCAGCCTGCTGGGCATGGTGGCGTATGGGCGGGTCGGCCTGTGGACGCACGCCGTCACGCACAACTATCTGCTGGCGCTTCCGGTCGTGCTGCCCGCGGTGTGGCTCGGCGGCCTGCTGCATCGGCGCATTTCGGCAGTGGCCTTCCAGAAATATATCTACGCGGGCCTCTGCGGAATTGGAATTCTTCTGCTGCTGCAAGCGCTGCGCCCATAGTCTGCGCCCAAAAGTTGCCTCCAGCAGCTGACATCCAGAGGCCTGCGTCGGGGCAAATTCCCTCCCGCCTACAAAAAGAGCGGAGCCAGCACAAACGTTACCGTGCAGAGGAGTTTGATGAGCACGTGAATCGACGGCCCGGCAGTATCTTTGAATGGATCGCCCACCGTGTCTCCAACCACGGCAGCCCTGTGCGCCTCAGAACCTTTGCCGCCGTGCGCGCCGGTCTCAATATATTTTTTCGCATTGTCCCAAGCTCCGCCGCCGTTGTTCATGAAGATGGCAAACAACACGCCGGAGATGGTGCCCACCATCAACAGGCCGGCCACCGACTCGGCAGCCAGCGTGGGATCGGCAGCCGTGTTGAATGCGCGAAACGCAAAGCCCACCAGCACCGGCACGCCCACAGCCAGCAGCCCAGGAGCCACCATCGCCCGCAACGCGCCCCGCGTCACAATATCCACGCAGGTGCGGTAATCCGGCTCCGCCTCATTCTGCATAATCTCCGGGTGCTCTCGGAACTGGCGCCGCACCTCGTGAATCACCGTCTGCGCCACGCGGCCCACGGCCTGAATCGCCAGCGCGCTGAAGAGGATCACCAGCGCCGCACCGATGAGCGCCGCGACAAAGACGGGCGGCTTACTCAAATCCACGGCGCGAAAAACAAAGTGGAGATCCCCAGTCTTCTTGCGAATCAACTCCGTAATCGCGTCGAGGTAGGCAGAGAACAGCAGGAAGGCCGCCAGCGCTGCGGAGCCGATCGCATAGCCCTTGGTGAGCGCTTTGGTCGTGTTGCCGATTGCGTCCAGCCGGTCGGTGCGGCGGCGCACATCCTCCGGCGCGCCCGACATCTCCACAATGCCGCCCGCGTTGTCGCTGATGGGGCCAAAGGTATCCATCGCCAAAATGTAGGCTGCCGTGGCCAACATGCCCATGGTGGCAATCGCTGTTCCATAGATGCCCGCACCGCGCACGCCAGGCAACGCATGCAAGCCGCAGAAGTATGAGCCGAGGATCGAGGCCGAAATCGCCAGCACCGGCAACGCCGTCGACTCCATGCCCACGGCGAGGCCCGCGATGATATTCGTAGCCGCGCCAGAGAGGGACGCGCGCGCAATCGACAACACCGGGCGGTAGCGATATTCGGTGTAATACTGCGTGATCCAGACAAACAAAAAGCAATTCGCCATGCCGATGATGCCCGCGCCAAAGAACCAATGATTGTTCTGCAACAAATAGCGCACTGCAATATAAAAACCAATCAACGCAAAGAAGGTCGCCACCAGATAGCCGCGATTGAGGGCCGTCATGGGATCTTCTTCTTCGTTCTTCAACCGCACGCTCAAAATGCCTGCGATCGAAGCCAGCAAGCCAAAGGCCCGCGCCACAAAGGGAAAGAGCAGCCCCAGAATGCCGAACTTGGCAAAGAGCACTACGGCCAGAATCATCGCGCCGATATTTTCCGCAGCGGTGGATTCGAAGAGGTCGGCACCACGGCCCGCGCAATCGCCTACGTTGTCACCAACCAGATCGGCGATGACTGCCGGGTTGCGTGGATCGTCTTCAGGAATGCCAGCTTCCACCTTGCCGACCAGGTCAGCGCCCACATCCGCAGCCTTGGTGTAGATGCCGCCGCCGAGCTGTGCGAAGAGCGCAACAAAGCTCGCGCCAAATCCAAAACCAACAATTTCATACGGAACCTGCTGCGGATTGCGCATGCCGCCGAAGGCTAAAAACAAAATGCCCACGCCCAGCAGCGAAAGCGCGACCACGGAAAGTCCCGTAACCGCACCGCCGCGCAAAGCCAGTTGAAAGGAACGATTCAGGCTGGTCCTTCCGGCAGCGGCTGTGCGCAGGTTGGCGCGAATGGAGACCAGCATGCCGGAAAGACCCGCCAGCCCGGAGCAGATTGCGCCTGCAAAAAATGCAATCACTGTGCGCCAGGCCAACTCCAACCCTTTGCTGGAAAAATACATGCCGAAAAGCGCGGCACCTGCAAGCAGGCTGAACAGGTAGATCGTCTTGTATTGACGCCACAAGAATGCCTCCGCGCCCTCACGAATCGCGGCGGCGATTTTCTGCATGGCGGGCGTGCCTGTATCGGCTGCCAACACCTGCCGCGCAAACAAACCCGCAGCCAGAAGCGCGAGCACGCTCACGCCCAAAAAGAAATCCACCCACGCTGTGACAGACACACGCACCCTCCCGGCACTGCCTTCTGCCCGCGCGCTCCGGACAACTTCCGACTGCCCTTCGGGATTGCACCCACGATCTCCGCCGGACCCTCCCGCGCGAACAGTTCACCGTAGCAAGATCCGCTCAGCGCGGCTGTGATGCGAAACACTTCGAGAGACTTGGATTCCATTGGGTTGGGAAGGGGATGAGCCTTCGCCCATCCCTTCCAACACAAAAGTATTCGCGCGATTTGAGTCGCTGCGGGGCGGCACAGGACGGAATCCAGCTTTCCCTAGGTGCGTTTTCGTTGCGCATCCGCCGCAATCGAGTCCGCCACAACCCAGGCTGCCGCTGCCATGGCCAGGGAAATGCCGTTGCCCGCCCAGGAAAAATGCTCGTGCGGTGCGCTAAAGAGTTTGGGCAGCCAGATGAGAATCTCAAAACCGACGATCATGACCGCCAGCAGGCGCGCAGCCAGTGGAGCGAGCACTCCGGTCAGTATGGATACGGCGGCCATCAGAAAAAATACCGTGGTCGCGGCGGCCCAAAAAATTTGCCCCGGCGGAAGCCAACGAGGAACCCAGGCCGGGATCGCCGAAAAATATACGATGTGATCCAGAGCAAAAGAAATTGCGCAGACTCCGTAGAGGCGACTGATCCCAGCCCGCTTACCTGCCAGAGCTGGGCCGACTGGAGCCAGCCAGGCAAACAGCACCAGCCCGCCGATCCCCAGCGAGGCCTCCTCAAAAAAATTACCCCAGGAGTCGTACACTCGCGGGGCTTCCAGAATTTTTGGGATCCAGAGCAGCGCAAAGACAGCATACAAAGCTGTCAATGCACCCGCGCCAACCCGTGCGCTGCGCGGCCACAACAACGCAACTCCCGCCGCCAACTCCCACAGAGCGACGGCGTCGGCAAGAGCAGCGTGGTGGGAAAGCGTGTGCGCTACACACTGCCAGTTGGTGGCAAAATCGCTCCACACAAGACCAATCACTCCGAGCGCGATGGCCGCGCCCGCGTAAAAATACCTGCCTAGATTCGATGGCATACCATGTTCTCCCCACAGAAGATCGCAAGGGCGTCGCCGCGATGGGCACCGCCGTGCGTCCAGCAAGATACGGCTCCGATGTCGCCATGTGGGGATGTCGGTAGGTGGAACCGTTCCGAAAATACAGTGTGGCCAGCATACATCAGTTGATGGCTGGCTTCCCACGTTTTTTCTGCGAAGAATTTGGGGCCAAACGCTTGCCTGGCACCGGTGAATCCATCCGTTTGCGCCTGCAATTGCCCGCTTGTTATGGTGGGCTGTACGAAATTCGGGCACGAGGTGGCATATGCAATCTTCGTTGGGTGCGATTGGCAAAGGCTTCGTTGGGATGCTGGCAATCAGCGCGAGTGCGCTCTTGCCGTCTGCCGCTGCGCAGACACCATCCTATCCACAGACCGACAGCAGCGTGATTGACGCCACCGGCACGGCCCACATCACGCGCGTGGTGCCGGTGCCCACAACCGTCAGTCCGCAGGCGCAAAAATACCTAGCGCAGCCGGTGCCTGATGTTGCAGGCCACCGATCCTTGGCACTGCGCCGCAGCCAAACCGATGCCTGGCAGACGCGCGCAGGGCAGCAGTGGCAGGCCATCAACCCGGTACATCTGCACCTGCAAACCATGGCGGGGGTGCCGGTGCGCGTGGTGGAGCCATTGCAGATTCCTGCCAACAAACGCGACCGCGTGTTGCTGAATCTACACGGTGGCGGCTTCAACTCGGACTCTGGCTCGCTGACGGAAACCATTCCCATCGCGTATCGGACCCAGACCAAGGTGATCTCTGTGCTCTACCGGCTCGCTCCAGAGCATCCCTTCCCCGCAGCGGTTGAGGACGCAATCGCCGTATACAAACAACTGCTCCAAACCTATGCGCCGCAAAAGATCGCCATCTACGGTACCTCCGCAGGTGCGGTGCTGACGCCTGAGGTGGCCGTGCGCCTGCGCCAGCTTGGCTTGCCGCTACCGGGCGCGCTCGGCATCTTCTCTGGCTTTGGCGATTTCAGCCAACCCGGGGACTCGCGCTCCCTCTTCGCGCTGCGCGGACTCTCTGGCCATCTGGATCCACCGGGCACTGCCAACCCAGACAGCGCTTACGTGGGCAAGACCGCCCTTAAAGATCCGGTTCTTTCTCCTCTCTACGCGGACTTGCATGGCTTTCCACCCACACTGTTCCTCACCAGCGAGCGGGATATGTTGTTGAGCGGCACAACGATTCTGCATCGCGCATTTTTACGTGCGGGCGACGATGCGCAGTTGGTCGTCTTTGAAGGCTTGCCCCACGCATTCTGGTATGACCCAACCCTGCCCGAGTCCCAGGAGGCCAATCAGATCATGGCTGATTTTTTTGATCGCGAACTCGGCCACCACAACTAGAGCAAATTCCCGTCCCCGCGCGAACGAAACCTGTGGCACCCCAGCACAATCTTTCGCGCCAAACAGAACAGCCGTTCGCATTTGCGAACGGCTGTTCTGTTTGGGAGATGCCCTTGTTTACGGGTGGAACTGCTTCATCCTAGGTTGCATGGGCGCGGAAGCTCCTCTCGGCTGTTGCTGCTGCGCGCCATTGCCCGACGAACCCGCTGCCGGATTTGCGCCGAACTGCGGAATCGTGTCGCCAGGCTTGCCGATTACACCATACTGCACCCTGCTGTTGGGTTGGAGGGGCGGTAGCCCGACTCCTCCACCGGATCCCGGCTGCGTGGGAATACCGAAGACCTTGCGATAGCGGTATCCCTGGCCTCCACCCATGTTGAAGTTCCGGCCAAACTGCCCCAATACTCCGGCACTAAAGGCTGGAGCCATCGCCGTGCTGCGCGCGGCCGCCGTAGTTGTAGTTCCAGAAGTGTTGCAGCCGTCGGAGCCGCAGTACGTTGTTGTCGCGGGGCCAAACATGCCCGTATCGCCGCTGGAGGGAGTAAAGTTAACCGTCAGCACATAATCGCTGTCTCCATCGCCATCTGTATCTGCCGGCGAAGTGAAGCTGTATGGAGCGTAACAGTTGGTTCCATTACTGCCATAACAGTTAATGCTTACGTTTGTCGGCGTTGCTCCATTCAACGAGAAGGACATGGTTCCAGATGTAATCTGCACAACATTGGGGGGCTTGGAAATCCAACTTCCGGTGTTATAGTCATACTCCGACTTCGGGTAGTAGGCATAGGCGTCACAACTCGTTGTACTGGTCGTATGGCCATGGATTGTAGTCGAACTCGTGGTGCAGCTGAACGGCACCGCTGTGCACATATAGGCATACTGCCCTTGCCCCATGTACTGCCAGGAGCAGTTCGTCGCGGCGTCATCAATGGAAGGAGTGGTTGGCGTTACGTCCACCTGCTCATCCGCAGAACTGCCCGGAGGATAGTTGCTATCGCCGCTATATGTGGCATAAAACTCGTAGACGCCATTCAGGTAGCCATTGGGGTCGATCACTTGCAAACTCGTGGTGGAGTTATTCGTGCCTCCACCCGGGTTAATCGTGTACTGCGCCGGACAGCCGCCGTTGCCCCCGCCACACACATAGTATTCCGTGCCCTGCGGCGTAAAGAAATAAACAGCGACCGAACCTGTGGGGGAGCCGAATGTATTATTTCCATACACCGTGATGTTCAACGTAAACTGCGTGGGCGATCCATAGACGAAGGTGTTGGGCGTGATGCTAATGGTCACCGGGGTTCCGGAAACAGAGATCAACACGTTGCCACCGATGTTCGTCTCCGGCTGATAAGAAGTATCGCCCGAGTAGAGCGCACCCAAGGTGTGCTGGCCGCTGCCCAGGTTCGGCAACGTTAGAGAAGCGGTGCCATTGCTCAACGATAACGCAGCAATGCCCAGCTCTGTCCCATCGGTATCCTCAATCTCCACCGTCCCAGTGGGCGTCGGTGTGCCTCCGGTCAAACTCGGGCTTATCTGCGCGTTGATGGTCACCTGATCGGGGGGATTCTGATTGGGATTGTATTGAATTGCCCCGCTAGGGTTGGTGCTCAGTGCGATCGTGGATCCAGAGCCATTCAGCAACACGCTGGTGCTGGGCACGGCTCCGCCAACGAGCTTGGCCCCCAACGCGGGCTGATACCACGAAGTGGCCTCGGGAATCGTGAGGTTGCAGCGCTCCGTTGTATTCGCCGTCACCACATCCGGTTTGCCGTCGAGGTTGAAATCACCAATCGCCACGGCCCACGGCTGCGCACCCGTCACTTCCGGGTTCGTCTGATTGCACGTATTCGGCTTGGTGCCCGGTCCCGTCGCAAATTGCCACCGCGAGGTAAATGTGCCCTGGGTGTTGCCCAGCAGCACGGTTACGTCGTCAAAGTTGGGATTGACGTTGACGATGTCAGGGATTCCATCCCCGTTCATGTCCGCCACGGCCATGGAGACCGGGAAGTTGAGCGTCTGCACAGTACTGGCAGTAAAGCCACCACTGCCATTGCCCAGGAACAGGCTGATGTTGTTGGCGGTGGAATTGCCCACCGCAATGTCCAGATTGCCGTCGCGATTGAAGTCGCTCGTTACAATGCTGGTGGGCATTGCGTTTGTGGCATACGTGGTGGGCGACTGGAAGGTGCCGTCTCCGTTGCCCAAATAGACTTCCATGCTGGCAGAGCCTTTATTGGTGCAGGCAATATCCTGCTTGCCATTGCCTTGAAAGTCCCCAATCACGACATTATAGGGGCCGGTTCCAGTCGGCAACGTGGGTGTGGCGGCCGGAGCGAACGTACCATCGCCCTTGCCAATCAGTATCGAGATCGTATTGCTGCCGTAGTTGGCGACGGCAATATCGGGAATGCCATCGTCATTCAAATCCTTGATGGCCACACCTGTCGGCTGCGTACCAACC
>JAJZMO010000162.1 GCA_021798235.1 Acidobacteriota bacterium
ACCATGATGGCTTCATAGCCATCTTCTTTCAGCGCGAAGGCTGCGTGGCAACAGCAGTAGTCGAACTCGATTCCCTGCCCAATGCGGTTCGGCCCGCTGCCGAGAATGATGACTTTCTTTTTGGCCGAGGGCGTGGCCTCATCTTCCTCGTCGTAGCAGGAGTAGAAGTACGGAGTGAAGCTTTCAAATTCTGCAGCGCAGGTGTCCACAAGTTTGTAGACGGGGCGGATGCCGTGCTTGTGGCGCAGCTTGCGAACTTTGTCTTGCGCTTCGCGCGGCGTCATGCCCCAGCTATCGCCCAAGCGAGCGTCGGAGATGCCCATGCGTTTGGCGCTCAGCAGTTCTTCCTTGCTGATGGTCTCTGGCTTTGTTGAGCCGAGCGCGGTGATGGTGTCGGTGACCGTTTTGATCTGGTGCAGGAACCAAGGATCCATGGCGGTCATGCGTGCGACCTCTCGCACGCTGTAGCCCTGGCGAAATGCGTAACGGATGTAGGAGAGTCGCTCCGGGTGCGGCGTGACCAAGCGCTGCGTCAAACGGCGCGGCTCGATGTTTTCTGCCGTGGCGCTCTTGCCGGTGTCGAGCGAGCGCAGGGCCTTCATCATCGCCTCTTTGAAGGTGCGACCAATAGCCATAACCTCGCCGACAGATTTCATCTGCGGGCCAAGGGTCTCGTCAGTGCCGGGAAATTTTTCAAACTGCCACTTGGGAATTTTTACGACAACATAATCGATGGACGGCTCAAAGCAGGCAGGCGTCTTTTGCGTAATGTCGTTCGGAATTTCGTCGAGCGTGTAGCCGACGGCCAGGCGCGCAGCGATCTTGGCAATCGGGAAGCCCGTGGCCTTCGACGCCAGCGCTGAGGAGCGCGAGACGCGCGGATTCATTTCAATGACGACCATGCGGCCCGTGGTGGGATGCACACCGAACTGCACGTTGGAGCCGCCGGTCTCCACGCCAATCTCACGAATGACGCGAATGGCGGCGTTGCGCATGGCTTGATACTCGCGGTCGGTCAGGGTTTGCGCGGGGGCAACGGTGATGGAGTCGCCGGTGTGCACGCCCATCGGATCAAAATTTTCAATCGAGCAGATGATGATGACGTTGTCGGCAAGATCGCGGATTACCTCCAGCTCGTACTCCTTCCAGCCGAGCACGGACTCTTCAATCAGGCACTCGTGTACAGGAGAGAGATCGAGGCCCCGCGAGAGAATTTCCATCAACTCTTCGCGGTTGAAGGCCAAGCCGCCGCCGGAGCCGCCGAGCGTGAACGACGGACGAATAATAACCGGGAAGCCGATTTTGCTGGCGAATTCCAGACCGTCGCGCAGATTGTTGACCAGCGCAGAGCGGGGCACGTCGAGGCCGATGCGGTGCATCGCGTCTTTGAAGAGCAGGCGATCTTCAGCCTTCTTGATGGCTTCGAGCTTGGCGCCGATCAATTCCACGCCATATTTTTCGAGGATGCCAGAGTCGGAAAGCTCCACGGCGAGGTTAAGTGCAGTCTGCCCGCCGACGGTGGGCAATATGGCGAAGACGCCTTTGTCACCCTTGGCCGCGAGCATCTCCACTTCCAAGCGAAGAATCTCTTCGAGATACTCCTTGGTGAGCGGCTCGATGTAGGTGCGATCGGCCAGCTCAGGGTCGGTCATGATGGTGGCTGGGTTGGAGTTGACCAACACCACCTCATAGCCCTCGGCCTTGAGCGCTTTGCAGGCCTGCGTGCCGGAGTAATCAAACTCCGCCGACTGACCAATGACGATCGGCCCGGAGCCAATCACTAGAATTTTCGTAATGTCATTTCTGCGCGGCATTCTACCTGCCTAAAATATGTTTCAGTATTGGACTAAAAATCAAGCAAAGCCCGTTAATCACCGCAGCTCCATATATAGCTACCAGCGCGACATTGATGACGTTTCTCCATTCAGTCCTAGCCTTCGAAAGATTGTTTTCAATTTCAAAATAAGGGAACAAATAACTAAAGATTGGAATGAAAAAATTGCCAACAATAAAAAACGAAAATAAGGGTATAAGAATTATGAGAATTGCTGATTTCCCAGTAAGTGGTGCGTTTACATCAAAACCGTTAAAGAGTGAAATTGCAATCGAATACTCTGCAAGCAAGACTAAAGATACCGTTAGCCCAAAAAAAGTCCTCAAATTTATATATATGAATGAGCGAATGCCACGCTTTTCTTTTTCTATAATTTCTTCAAACTTCCTATATGTGTCATTAACCCAAGAAATATCTTCGCCCTGAATTATGATTTGATTGTTTTCCCAATTTAGCGCTTCAAAGAAATTGGCGAACTTAGTCCTCAGAATGACTTCCGTAAATCTATCCGGTGCCTCAATTTTTATACGTAACATGTTGACATCTAGCGGAAGATCAACAATTTCGTCAGTTTGATCAAATACAACATTTGAATGCCGCGCTAAAAAGACATATTTTTGGCTATTGGGATTCATAGAGCGAAAAATATCCAGAACTCTGTTAGCCGAATCGCGGGTAATAACAAAGCTCGGTACTCTTATTGTTCGCTCTTTTCTCATTTCTTCCACGCTTCCATCATTTTGCGGAAGTCGCCGAAGAGGTAGTTGGAATCATGCGGGCCGGGGCTGGCTTCCGGGTGATATTGCACGCTGAAGAGCGGCAGCGACTTATGGCGCAGGCCTTCGAGCGTATTGTCATTCAGGTCGATGTGCGTCAGCTCGACCTCGCTCTGCTTGAGCGAGTCGGGATCGACGGCGAAGTTGTGATTGTGCGCCGTGATCTCCACTTTGCCGTTGGCCACCTGCTGCACAGGATGGTTGCCGCCGTGATGGCCAAACTTGAGCTTGTAGGTTTTTCCGCCCAGGGCGAGGCCAATCAACTGATGCCCCAGGCAGATGCCGAAAATGGGCTTTTTGCCCATCAACCGCTGGATGTTCTGCTGCGCGTAAACGACCGGCTCTGGATCGCCGGGGCCGTTCGAGAGAAAGACGCCATCGGGGTTCAGCGCGAGCACATCCTCTGCCGAGGTTTGCGCGGGCACCACGGTGACGCGGCAACCTTCACGCGCCAACATGCGCAGAATGTTGTGCTTGATGCCGTAGTCGTAGGCGACGACGTGCAGATGCGGCTCTGGCAGTGAGGGTTGCGGCCCTTGCGCCAGTGGGTCTTCGTTGGCGTTCTGCGGATCCGCCGTGTCCCACTCATAGCGCGTCTTGGTAGTAACGACACTGGCCAGGTCTGCGCCGACCATCTTGGGGATGGAGCGGGCCTTGGCGATGAGCTTTTGCGGATCGGTCTCAATGGACGACAGCACGCCGCGCATGGCGCCATAGGTGCGCAGATGGCGAACGAGCGCGCGCGTATCAATCTCTGAGATAACGGGAACGTTGAAGCGCTCCAGATACTCATCGGCCACCTGCTGCGAGCGCCAGTTGGAGCTGATCGGAGAAAATTCTCGCGTCACCAGCCCTTCTATGTAAGGACGGTTCGCCTCATTGTCCGCATGGTTGGTGCCGTAATTGCCGATTTGCGGGGCGGTCAGAACAACAATCTGGCCCGTATAGGAGGGGTCGGTGAAGATTTCTTGATAACCGCTGAGGGATGTATTGAAAACAACTTCCCCATAGCATTCCGCCTTGGCACCATAGCCGCGGCCTTGAAAGATACGCCCATCTTCGAGCGCCAGGATCGCTTGCATTGCGTCTCCGGGGAGTGGATTTTTCCAATTCTAACAGGAAAGCGCGCTGTGGGGAATGGCGCGGCGAAATACTGCGCAACGCTCGAAAAATCGCGGAGATGGCGGAGCGCTTTTCTAGCGGACGACGCCGAGCTTATCGAGCGGCCAGTAGACAAAGACAGCCTTACCGTAGATGAGGCTGCGATCCACGGGGCCAAACTCGCGGCTGTCGCTGGAGATGGAGCGATGGTCGCCCATGACGAAATACTGATTGGCGGCCAAGCTAATCTGCGGGTAAGAGCGCTCGTCCTGATATTCGGAGGGAACGTAGGGTTCCGCAATGGCTTTGCCGTTGACGTAGACCTCGCCATCGTCGATGCGCACGGTGTCGCCGGGCACGGCGATGACGCGCTTGATGTAGCTCTTTTGATGGTCGCGCGGATAGAGAAAGACAACGACATCCTCGCGGCGCACCGGCTCAAAGCGATAGGCATATTTGTTGATGAAGAGCCGCTCCTGATCGTGCAGCTCCGGCATCATGCTGGTGCCTTCCACGCGCACCGGCTGGTAAAGAAACGTGATGATGAGAAATGAGACCACGATGGAAAAGAGCAGATCGCGGAGCCAAGAAGAAGCGTTGACCTGCGGAGCCGGTGTCGCCACGGCGGGTTGCGTGTGAACTGCGGATGCTTCGTCTGGCGTGGAGGATGGCCCGGTCTGCACGAGTGACTTCCTTGCTGCTTGAAAATTTCCGTCCTACTTCTTTATAAATCCTGCGCTGCCCGCCGCACTGCCTGCGCTAAAAGAATTTGTATTCAATGCGGGCGGCTGTACCAAAATCGGCACGGGGATGGTGGATGGTTGTGGCGAGGGCGGCTGCGCCGTGTGCGGTTGCGGAATGGACAAAGCGCGTGGCAGGCAGGTGTCAATGTGACGCCCGCGTGACAAAACTCCACTGGCGGAGCGCAGCAGGATGGTGCAGTCGGCGGAGGGTGCATTGGCAAGTGGAAGCACGGCTCCACTGGGCAAAATGAGTTGCTTCAGGCGGATGTTCGCAACATGGGGACGCACGACAAGGAGCGTTCCCAGTACATAGCTGCGCGCGGGAATGGCGACGTGATGGCCTGCGGCTACAGGAAACTCCGTGCGCAGGTACACGGGATCGCCGACGCGCGCCGTGCGCAGGCGCAGGGAGCGTTGCAGTTTGAGCAGCAAGGGCGTGCCCGCAGGCACCGTCGTTGCCGGGGAAGGCTGCGTAGACGGCGTAGAGGTGGATTGCAACGATGGAATCACCATCACCGATGAGCCGGTGGTGCCCGGAGCGGACGCAGCGCCGAAAGGCGCATTCATCTCCACCATCGGCATGGGTGTAAATTGAGGCACGCCCGGTGTGGGGATGGTGGCTGAGGGCGGTGTTGGCGGAGCAGGCGGAGCGGATGGAGTTGGGGCCACGCTCTGCGCATAAGCAATCGATGCGACCATGACCAAGATCGCCTGCGAAGTGACAAGGTCTTCTACTAGTTTTTTTCTGTGCATCATGATGCAACTTCCCTGCCTGGATATGTCATCGACATCCGTGGCTTATATATTGATGGCAATGTTGCTGCAGCGGAGCAAAAATTGCGTACAGTATTAGGGAACGCAGGTTCGCAATGGGAATGAAGCCAGGCTCCGATGCAGCACAACCAATGTTGACCACAGCCGATGCCGTGCTGCAGCAGGCCATCGCAACGCATGCCTTTCCGTGCGCTACGTATGGAATTTGGCTGCAAGGCCGCGTAGTGGCAACAGGTGCCACGGGTCGTTTCACCTATGAGGCCGATGCGCCGCCCGCCCAGCCAGAGACGATCTTTGACCTGGCCAGCGTGAGCAAAGTGGTGGCCACGACGGCAATGGCCATGCGTCTGTGGGAGCGTGGGCTTCTGGATTTGGAGCAACCGGTTTCAACGTGGCTGCCAGAGTTCGCCGCAAGCGGCGACGCGGCGCGAGAGGCCGTCACGGTGCGAATGCTGTTGGCGCATAGCTCCGGCCTGCCTGCCCATGCGCGGCTTTGGGAGATGTGCGCGACCGCCGAGCAAATGATCCAAGCCTGCATGCAGATGCCGTTGGAAGCCGCGCCGGGCACGCGCGCGCTCTACTCTGACATCGGCTTCATTCTGCTGGGCATCTTGTTGGAGCGGGTGACCGGGGAGCGCATCGATGCCTTTTGCGAGCGAGAAGTCTTTCGCCCGCTCGGCATGGAACACACACGTTTTTTGCCGCCCGCTGCGTGGAGGGACGCGATTGCTCCAACGCAAATTGACGAAACGCTACGGCGGCGCGTGATACAGGGCGAGGTACAGGATGAAAACTGCTGGCGCATGGGTGGCGTCAGCGGCCATGCAGGCGTCTTCGGCACCGTGCCAGATCTGCTGCGTTTTGCTGCGTGCATTTTGCAGCTGGGCCATCCGTTGTTTGAGGCATGCACCATCGAGCAGTTCACGCAGCGCGATGCAATGGTTGCCGGTAGCTCTCGCGCGCTGGGCTGGGATACGCCTTCGACACCGTCCTCCTCTGGCCAATATTTCAGCGCGCACTCGGCGGGGCATCTGGGCTACACGGGCACGTCGTTGTGGCTGGACTTTGAAAAAGATCTGGCCATCGTTCTGCTGACCAATCGCACATATCCGGGCAATGGGTCAGAGGGGATCTCGAAGGCAATCCAAAATGTTCGTCCACACTTTCACGATGCAGTCTTTGCAGACCTGCGCTGCGGTGGAATCTCGTTCTAAGACACCATTGCGTGGTGCCCCCATCCATCCGAACAACGCCAAAAGGCACCGCGAGAGCGCCACGGAATTTTTCTTTTTTCTTTGCTAAATTTTGGCAAAGGGCAATTGCACCCGTTGCAATCTCGCCGCGGCTGGATCCACTTGCCCATCCAGCTGGATCTGCAGAGATTTGCACTGCTACGATTCCATGGATTTTTCTGGGCTGCTCCCTTCCAAAAATGCTAAAATTAAGGCACACGCTATGCCTTTGAAAACGCTTCTTCTCAATCCGCCCTCGTTTAAGAACTTTGACGGTGGTGCCAGTTCCCGTTGGCCAGCCACACGCGAGATCGAATCCTACTGGTACCCAGTCTGGCTCGCCTATCCAGCTGGTTTGCTCGAAGGTTCCCGGCTGCTCGATGCGCCACCGCACCACATCTCGGCGGAAGAGACCATTGAAATCGCCAAGCAATATGAGTTCCTCGTGCTCTTTACCAGCACGCCCGGCTGGACCGGCGACCAGAAGCTTGCCGAAGCCATCAAGGAAGCCAATCCCAAGATCAAAATCGCCTTCGTCGGCCCGCCAGTCACCACGTCGCCCGACCGCGCCCTGAACGAGTGCGCCGTCATCGACTTCGTCTGCCGCCGCGAGTTTGACTTCTCCGTTGTTGAGTACGCCAACGGCAAACCGCTGGAAGAAATCCTTGGCATCAGCTACCGCAAGGATGGCAAGATTGCGCACAACCCCGATCGCCCGCAGGTGGAGAATCTTGACCGCCCGCACATGCCTTGGGTCACCGACATCTACGCGCGCGATATGGACGTGACCAAGTACAACGTCCCGTTCCTGTTGCATCCCTATGTTTCGCTCTACTCCACACGCGGTTGCCCGGCGCAATGCACCTTCTGCCTGTGGCCGCAAACGCTGAGCGGACACGCATGGCGCAAGCGCTCCACCGACGACGTTGCCGCAGAGATGGCCCACGCCAAGGAACTCTTTCCGTATGTGAAGGAGTACTTCTTTGACGACGACACATTCAACATTCAAAAAGCTCGCACCATTGAACTCTGCGCGAAGCTGAAGCCGCTCAAGCTGACTTGGTCCTGTACCTCGCGCGTCACCACCGACCGCGAAACGCTCAAGGCCATGCGCGAAGCTGGCTGCCGCCTGCTCATCGTCGGCTACGAGTCCGGCGATCCGCAAATTCTCAAGAACATCAAGAAGGGTGCCACCGTCGAGCGTGCACGCGAGTTCACCCGCGACTGCCATGACCTGGGCCTGACCATTCACGGCGACTTCATCCTCGGCCTGCCCGGCGAGACCAAGGAGTCGATCCGCAACACGATCAACTTCGCCAAGTCACTCGACGTCGAGACCATCCAAGTCTCCATCGCGCACGCCTACCCCGGCACGGAGTTCCACGACTTCGCCAAG
>JAJZMO010000311.1 GCA_021798235.1 Acidobacteriota bacterium
TAACGAAGTATGAGACGGTCAGTGGCTTTGCCGCTGGCCGTTTTGCTTTGGGGGCGCCGAAAAGCATTTCGAGACCCCTATGGTTTTTGTGGGGAAGTCGTTGATTTTATTGGGCGGTGTGCCCGTTATTGATTCGTTAACTCCCTATGTTTTTGTGGGTATGTGATTGATTTGATTGGATGGACTGGTGTTTTAGCATTGGATTGCCGGTTTTCGGGGTGGAAAAATGGTTTGATTAGTGTCCTGGAAGTTGTTGATTCGGAGAGGTTTACGAAGGGATTAGGCGGGTAAGTCCTTTAGAATCAGTGTTGGGTTGTGGGGGTATGTGGTTCCCCGGTAAGACGTGAAAAAAGGCGGCCTCGTGGCCGCCTTTTTTGTTGGTTCCTACTTTTAGGATAGCAGTTTTGGGGTTAATTACCGGCAAGTGCTGGCCGCGATGGGGTGGTCGGCCTTTGGCCGATTCCCGCGTCTTCTTCGCGGACGTGGGGCACCCAGCTCTCTTGCTAAGGGTTCGAACCTATTGCCTTAGACTTCCTGATAGCGCGTCAATGGTAGCCGTTCGGTAGTGTTTGTGCACTTCGAGATCGGTGGATGTTTTTGTATGTGTGCGGTTCGACTGGCCACATGGAGGATTCGAGGAGCGATGCGGTATATCGGGGAAGAGGATGTGCGGGGAGTGCTGGGGTATGAGGCGCTGATTCCGGCGGTGCGGCAGGGTTTGGTGGATTATTCGGCGGGGCGGGTGCAGCAGCCGTTGCGGACGATTCTGCGTGTGGGCGAGGGCGGCGAGGAGCAAAAGGGGTGGTTTGCGGTGATGCCGGTGACGGCGGGCGGCGTGATGGCGGTGAAGACGGTGACGTTTTTTCCGGGGAATGCGGCGCTGAGGAAGCCGACGCACCTGGCGATGATCGAGCTGCTGGATGGGCAGACGGGCGAACCGCTGGCAGTGATGGATGGGCGGCTGATTACGGAGATGAGGACGGCGGCGGTTTCGGCAGTGGCGCTGGATGCGCTGGGTCGGAGTGGGGTGCGGAGTTTGGGCGTGCTGGGCGCGGGAGTGCAGGCGCGGGCGCATGTAGAGTCGCTGCGGAGGGTGCGTCCAGAGTTGGGTGACGTTCGGATCTGGAGCCGGACGCGGAGGAATGCGGAGCGGCTGGCGGAGGAAGTGGGTGCGCGAGCGGCGGAGATAGAAGAGGCCGCAGCGGCGGATGTGGTGGTGACGGTGACGGCGGCGCGGGAGCCGGTGCTGCGCGGGGAGTGGCTGCGTCCTGATGCGCTGGTGCTGGCGGTGGGCGCGGTGGGTGGCGAGCTGCGCGAGCTGGACGACAGGGCGATGCGCGAGAGCACGGTGATTGCCGAGTCGAGAGCGGGTGTGGAGCGCGAGTCGGGCGACGTGCGGCTTTCGGGGGCGCGGGTGTTTGCGGAGCTTGGTGAGATTTTGATGGGGAAGGTGGCTGCTCCGGTGGGGCAGGTGGTGTTCAAGTCGGTGGGGATGGCGGTGGAGGATCTGGTGGGAGCGGTACTGGTTTGGCGTGGACTGGGCGGGGTGGGATGAGGTTTGCAGGTCGCAGGTCTCGAAGCCGGGACCTGGGCAGCCGCACCCGGCAGCCGCTTCATGCCGGTCCCACGCAAGCCAAAGGACGGCTTGAAAGCGGCACACGGATTTTCTTCTGACGCTACATGAATTTGGTGCCGGATTCGCCGATGACGGTGAGGATGTTGAGGAGGTTGGTGATTCCGAGGAGGTGCTGGAGCTGCTTGCCGAGGTTCATGAGTTCGAGGCTGCTGCCGGCGGATTTGGCGGCGACGTAGAGGCGGACGAGGGTTCCGAGGCCCATGCTGTCAGTGTGCTGGACGTCTGCGAGCTTGAGGATGATGCGGGAGCTGCCGGGGATGAGTTCGCGGACGGTGGAGTAAAGGATGTCGGCGGTTCCGGCGACGAGGCGGCCGTGGCAGATGACGAGGACGACTCCGTTGGAATAGCGCTGTACCTCGGTGGTGAGAGTGGGTTTGGATGGCGCGGAGTCGAGCATGGGTGCCATTATGCCACGGCCGGCGCGGTGGTAGGGTGAGTCCATGGCGAAACTGAGGTTGCAGGAAGAGTTTGGGCAGATCGATATCTATTTGTTTGATCAGCTGCTGAAGGGGCGGATTGCCCCGGGCATGACGGTGCTGGACGCGGGGTGCGGCGGCGGGCGGAACCTGGTGTATCTGCTGCGGGAGAGATATGAGGTTTTTGCGGCGGATGCGAATGCGGGAGCGATCGAGGCTGTGCGGGAGATGGCAGGGCGGCTGGCGCCGGGGCTGCGGGCGGAGAATTTCAGGGTGGAGCCGGTGGAGTCGATGTCGTTTGAAGATGCATGCGCGGATGTGGTGATTTGCAATGCGGTGCTGCATTTTGCGCGCGACGATGCTCATTTTGAGCAGATGCTGATGGGAGTGTGGCGGAAGCTGAAGCCGGGCGGTCTGCTTTTTGCTCGGCTGGGTTCGACGATTGGGATGGAGAGCCGGGTGACGGCGCTGGGTGGGCGGCGGTACAAGTCGCCGGATGGGTCGGAGCGGTACCTGGTGGATGAGGCGCTGCTGATGGAGTGGACGGGGCGGCTGGGGGAGCTGGCTGATCCGCTGAAGACGACGGTGGTGCAGGGGCTGCGGGCGATGACGACATGGGTGGTGCGGAAGGGCTAGCTATCCTTCGGCGCAAAAGCCTTCGCGACACAGAACACAGAGCAAGCTTGCAGGCACCGGTGGGAGCTGAGGGCGAGGCGCAGGATTCCCTGGGCCGAGTCGATCTCCTAAAAAAATAGTTGACAGGGTGTGTGGGCGGGCGTAGTGTCCTATTTTATTAGGAGTATTATGGCGCGACGGAAGAAGGAGACGGATGGGCTGACTCCGCTGGAGCTGCAGATGATGCAGGTGCTGTGGACGGAGGGGCCGAGCGATGTGCAGACGGTGCAGCGGCATTTGCCGGAGGGAATGGACCTGGCCTACACGACGGTGCAGACGATGCTGAATGTGCTGGCGCGGAAGGGCAAGGTGAAGCGGAAGCTGAAGGGGCGGGCGTATGAGTATTATCCAGTGCTGACGAAGGAAAAGGCGGCGGGGCAGGCGGTGCGGGAGGTGGTGGAGCGTTTGTTTGGTGGATCGTCAGAGGATCTGGTGATGAGCCTGATCAAGGATCGGAAGGTGGATGCGGCGCGGATTGTGGAGCTGAGCAAGGAAATTGAAACGCTGAAGAAGAGGAGCGGCGATGAGTAGCGTGGAGCAGCAGGTGGCGTCGTGTGTGGTGAATTCGGTGTGGGAAGTGGCCGTGATTGGTGGAGCCGGCTGGCTGGTGAGCCGGGCGGTGAGGCGCTTTGGTCCTCGCGTGGAGCATGTGGTGTGGGTGATGACGCTGGGGCTTGCGGTGGTGACGCCGGTGCTCGAAGTGCTGCGTGCGGCGGTGGAGAGCCTGCTGGCGCGCCCGGTTGCGCAGGGGGCGAGTGTGCGCTTTGCGTTGGTGGGCGCGGCGGGGTCGCCGGTGGCGAGGCGTGGATTTGCGGTTCCGGAGGCGGTGATTCTGGGTTTGCTGGTGCTGTTTGGAGTGGCGGTGGCGTATTTTGCGGTGCGGCTGTGCTGGCGGGTGGGGCGCGTGGTGAGGCTGCGGCGAAGTGCAGAGCCGGTCGTACTGGGCGAAGATCTGGAGCAGGCGTGGGGGCGGTGCCGGCGGGCGTTTGGCGTGGAGGGTGCACGGATTCTGCGTTCAAGGCACGTGGCCGGGCCGGTGACGGCGGGCTTCTGGAAACCGGTGGTGATGGTGCCGGATGGATTTCTCGACGGGTGCCGGGAGGGTGATTTTGTGGCGGCGATGGCGCATGAGTGCGCGCATATCCGGCGGGGTGATTTCGGGAAGAACCTGTTGTACGAGATGGCGGGGGTGGTGATTGGGTACCATCCGGTGACGTGGTTTGTGAAGGCACGGCTGGCGCAGACGCGGGAGATGATTTGCGACGAGATGGCGAGCGAGACCGTGCTGGATGCGTACTCGTATGCGGCATCGCTGCTGCGGCTGGCGGAGAAGCTGACGGGCGGGGAGCGGGTGGCGGCGTCGCCGGCGATGGGGATTTTCGATGCGGATGCGTTGGAGAGGAGGATCAGGCGGATGAAGGAGAAGAAGTTCCAGGTGAGCGGGCGTGTTCGCGGCATGGTGACGGGCGCGAGTATGGTGTTGCTGTTCTGTGTGGCTGGGGCATTGAGTGCGATGGCGGGGACGATCCATGTGCAGGCGAAGGGGGATTCCTCGCATGTGACGACCGTGAATCTGCCTGCGAAGGCCGACCTTGGTTGCACCTACTACGATCATGGAAAGCCGCATCCGGGGACTTGCATGGCGCTACCTGGAGACAGCTTTGATTATTTTTGTGCTGAGAATGGGACGAAGAAATTTCAGTTACAGGCAATCTGTAAGTGGAAAGTGGAGCGGGCGCGAAGGATGGAGGCCGCTGAGAGTGCGGCGGAAAAGGAGCGGGGAGCCGAGGAGCAGGCGACGGGTTCTGATGGCAACGTGGGCAAGGTTCACGCGATCGGCAAGGATGTGACGGCGCCGATTCCGATTTTTGCCCCGGAGCCGCAATACACGAAGAAAGCTCGACTGGCGAAGTACCAGGGCATTGTAGATTTGCAAATAATCGTGACCAAGCAGGGGCTGCCGGCGGACATAAAAGTGGTGCGGCATCTTGGAATGGGTCTGGATGAGAAGGCCGTTGAAGCGGTGAAGCAGTACCGGTTCAAGCCCGCCATGTACCATGGGCATCCGGTGGCGGTGAAGATGATCGTCGAAGTGCTCTTCCGTCTGTATTGAGACAGGGAGGGGGCATTCGGGGGAGTTATGGACTTACCGCTCAGGACGTCATTGGCTTGAGGGGTGAGCGCGGCTCAGGAGTCGTTGCGCTCGGGTTTTTCGTCGCTTTGGTAGCGGCGGTCGATGCGGTCGGACTGGTCCCGGTAGCGCTCTTGTTCGCGTTGTTTTTCGCGCTGTTCGCGTTCTTCTTTTCCGTCGGCCATGGTTTTTTTCCTGTTTTGTAGAAATTCTCTATTTAGTTTACAAACCGCAGGTCCCTCCGCTGCGTTCGCTCACCTTGCGGTGAGCGAACTTCGGTCGGGATGACAATTTCTAAAAAAAGTCGGTATGACAGATCTTATCGATGGGGTATTCGATTAGCAGACGAGGCGGTCGCGGGAGAGTTTGATGCCTTCGAGGCGGCCGAGGAGGGTGACGGCGACGAGTTCGGGGCGGAGGAGTTGCTGGGCCATCTGGGTGATCTGGTCGCTGGTGACCTCTTCGACCTTCTGAAGGATTTCGTCGAAGCTGGCGAACTGGTGGAAGTACATCTCCTGGCGGGCGAGGTTGGACATGCGCGCGGTGGAGCTTTCGAGAGAGAGCAGGAGGTTGCCCTTGAGCTGGTCCTTGGCTCGGCGTAGCTCGCCGGGGTCGACGGGTTCGGACTTGATGCGGCGGAATTCAGCCATGATGAGATCGACGACGTTGATGGCCTGGGCGGCGGAGGTTCCGGCGTAGACGCAGAGCGAGCCAGTGTCGCGGTAGGGGGCGAGGTCGCTGTAGATGGAGTAGACGAGGCCGCGTTCTTCGCGGATGGTCTGGAAGAGGCGGGAGCTCATGCCGCCGCCGAGGATGTTGTTAAGGAGGAGCGTGATGTAGCGCTTCTCGTGATTGACCTGGGGAGCGGGGACGCCGAGGCAGAGCTGGACCTGTTCGAGAGCTTTCTTGTTGCGGAGCTGGATGCGGGCGTGGGTTTTGGGCGGGGCCTGATCGTGGATGGTTTTGCCGGCGGGCAGGACCTCGAAGCGGCGACGGACCTGCTCGACGAAGTCGTCGTGCTGGAGGTTGCCGGCGGCGGTGAAGGTGATGTTTCCGCCGAGGAAGCGGTCGGCGTAGTAGCTGAAGAGGGTGTCCTGCTCGAAGCGCTTGACGGTTTCGCGGGTGCCAAGGATGGGCTTGGCGAGGGGATGGCCTTTCCAGAAGGACTGGGTGAAGATTTCGTGGACGAGGTAGTCGGGGTTGTCCTCGTCGATCTTGATTTCTTCAAGGACGACGCCGCGCTCGCGGTGGATGTCGTCATGGGAAAAGACGGGGTTGAGGACGATGTCGGAAAGGACGTCGACGGCGGTGGGGACGTGCTCGTCGAGGACCTTGATGTTGAAGCAGATGGTTTCCTTGCCGGTGAAAGCGTCGATGTTGCCGCCGATGGCGTCGACTTCGCGAGCGATGTGCTGGGCGGAGCGGTGTTTGGTGCCTTTGAAGACCATGTGCTCGACGAAGTGGGAGATGCCGTTGACTTCGGGCAGCTCGTGGCGGGAGCCGGTATTGATCCAGACGCCCATGGCGACGGAGCGGACGTGGTCCATGCGCTCGGTGAGGATGGTGAGGCCGTTGGGGAGTGTGGTGCGCTGAATGTCGCGTTCTTGATTCATAAAATTCGTATCAGGTCCCGGAGCTGCAGCCCGAACGATGTGCGCGAAAGAGGTGGCGGCGGCGACTCCCGAGGGGTGGGTTATCCTCAGGATGGGATGACATCGGGCGGGAAGATCCTGACTACTATTTTAGACGCTCGCGGCGGCGAGCGGTCGCACCCCCTGTTTGGTCTTAATTTTGAGCAACTTATGGAAGCGTTGGGTGCACTGGAACTGCCCGGGTGGCGGATTCGGCAGGTGGAGCACGCCCTTTACCGGGAGTGGGTGGGCGATCTGAGCGAGGTGACGACGCTGCCGGTGGCGTTGCGGGATCGACTGGCGGGAGAAGGATTTTGGGTGGGGCTGCCGGAGATTGTGGAGAGCTTTGAGAGCGTGGATGGTACGGAGCGCTACCTGATTGCCGGGCTGGACGGGCAGACGGTGGAGACGGTGTGGATGCCGGGCGGCGATGGCGGCGAGACGGGGGATGGCTCAGAGGAAGATGCGGCGCAGCGGGCGACGATTTGCGTTTCGAGCCAGATTGGGTGCGCGGTGAACTGCCAGTTCTGCCTGACGGCGCAACTGGGAATCGTGCGGAACCTGACGGCAGGCGAGATTGCCGGGCAGGTGGTTGCGGTGCTGAAGCGGCAGCAGGTGAAGATTGGGCGGGACCGGATCAACCTGGTGTTTATGGGAATGGGCGAGCCGTTCCTGAACTACGACGCATTTATGGATGCGGTGCGGCTGCTGGTGGAGGAAGTTGGGATTCCGGCGTCGCGGATGACGGTTTCGACTTCGGGGATTGTGCCGGGGATATTGCGATTCGCGGAGGAGACGGTGCGGCCGAAACTGGCGATCAGCCTGAATGCTCCGGATGATGCGATTCGGGCCGAGGTGATGCCCATCAATCGCAAGTGGGATATTGCGGCGGTTCTGGATGCTGTGAGGAAAGTGCCGCTGCGGCCGAAGGAGCGGGTGACATTTGAGTACGTGCTGCTGGGGGGCGTAAATGACCGGCAGGAGGACGCGGAAAAAGTGGTGAAGCTGCTGCGGAGGGCGAATTTGCCGCTGAAGGTGAACCTGATTGTTTGGAATCCGGGGCCGGGGACGGCGTACCGGATGCCGGAGGCTGGGGATGTGGCGGCGTTTCAGGAATACCTGGTGGAGAAGGGGATTCCAGCGTATATCCGGCGGCCCCGGGGGCGGGATATTTATGCGGCCTGCGGGCAGTTGAAGCGGACGGTGCGGGAAGCGGCGGGTTAGAGCGATTTCAGGATCGCTATGCCCATTTTTAGAATCGTCAGGGCCGCTGCTCCCTGTTGGTCGCATCGACTGGAAAGTTGTCATTTCGGGGTACAGTTATCCTGAAACCGCTCCAGGA
>JAJZMO010000354.1 GCA_021798235.1 Acidobacteriota bacterium
TGGTCGCAGCCGGTGGATTGCAGCGCGGAGAGCTGCGTGTCCGTCTCAATGCCTTCGGCGATCACATTCATCTTTAAACTGTGGCTGAGGGCGACGATCGACTGCACAATGGCGTCGGCCTGCGGGTCTTGGCCGAGCGGGGCGATGAAGGAGCGGTCGATTTTGATGGTGTCAAAAGGAAAGCGGCGCAGATACCCCAGGCTGGAGTAGCCAGTGCCGAAGTCGTCGAGCGTGATGTGTACGCCGAGGCGTTTGAGGTCACGCAGCGTGGCGGCGATGGCGTCAAGATTGCCGAGGAAGAGGCTTTCGGTGACCTCCAATTCCAATTGCTCGGGGGGCAGTCCGGTTGCGCGCAGCACCTCGGCGACGGTATCGGCCAGGGAGCCGTGCTGCACCTGCACGGCAGAGACATTCACGGCGATGCGATAGGGGTGCGGCCAGTGGGCGGCTTCCATGCAGGCGGCCATCATCACCCAGCGGCCAATGGAGAGGATCAAGCCGGTTTCCTCCGCCAGCGGGATGAAGTCCGACGGTGGAATATTGCCCTGCTCCGGATGTTGCCAGCGGACGAGCGCCTCGAAGCCTGCCAGCTCCAAGGAGTTGGTGGCGAACTGGGGTTGGTAATGCAAATAGAGCTGATTGTTTTTGAGCGTATCCTGCAGATCAATCTCCAGGGCGCGACGCTCTTGCAGTCGCAGATCCATCTCCGGCTCAAAGAAGCAGAAGCTGCTGCCACGGCATTGTTTGGCGCGATAGAGTGCCAGGTCCGCTTTTTGCAGGAGTTCTTCCACGGTGACGCCGTCTTGGGGATAGAGGGCGATGCCAATGCTGGCGCTGACGGCGACCGGATGCGCGCCGATCAGGATCGGCTGCTGCAGAATGTGCAGCAGGCGCGTCGAGAGCGTAGCCGCGCCTTGCGGGGAAAGGCAACGCGGTTGCACCACGGCAAACTCATCGCCGCCCAGGCGGGCAACGGTGTCAATGCGGCGCGTGGCATCTTGCATGCGGGAGGCGACCTGCACCAGCACATCGTCGCCATTGGCATGGCCGAGCATATCGTTGATGGATTTGAAGCGATCCAGATCGACGTAGAGCAGCGCCATCGATTGGCCGGTGCGATCGCTCTCTGCCATGGCGCGTTGCAGGCGGTCGTGGAAGAGCAGGCGGTTGGCCAGATTCGTGAGCGCGTCGTGGTGGATGAGGTGGTCAATGCGCAGCTGCGCCTGCTTGCGCTCCGACAGGTCGCGCACGGCCAGCACCGTGGCTGGCTGGCCCGCATATTCCATGGAGCGGCTGTGTACCTCCACGGGACAAAAAGTTCCGTCGCCATTGCGCAGTTCGATCTCCAGAGGACTGTGCGGCGCGGAGCGTAGCAGCTCTTCCAGCGCTTCTTTGGAGGAGGGTGCGGCCAATTGTGTGATGGTACATTCGCGCAGGGTCTGCGCCGAGAGTCCCAGCAGGACGCAGAAGGGAAGATTCACGTCGAGGATCTGCCCATCGCGGCAGAGCACGATGCCTTCAAAGGCTCCGTCCGCCAGCTGACGCATCCGCTCCAACTCACGAATGGGTTGAATGTTAATGTGATGATGCAAAAATAGCGCAACGCTGCCCGCCAGGCCCAACAGCAGACTGAGTGCGATGGGTAGGATTTGCCGTGCTGAATGCGCGCCGGAAGGGGCTGGATCCAAAGCCAGCAGTGTGATGAGTCCTGTGCAGGCCAGCGTGGCGGCCAGCATCAAAACTGCGGCCCAGTGCCAAGTGCGGCGTTCGAGTTGGTTCGATTGCGCTGCGCGCCGCAGTAGCCAGTACGCATAGGTGCCGCCTGCGGTCAGCAACAGGAGTGCGGGCAGCATCCAAAGTGGTTGGTGCAGGTGCGGAATGCGGGCGAGCAGAATTTGCATGTGCAGCCAACCGTCTGGACAGGGATCTCCACCCATCCGTTTACGCTATCGGCGCGCACGGGAATTGCTTTACGCAATGGGGGAGTGCCCAGATAGGTTCGCTGCAGCGCGTCCGGGCTGGATTTATGCGCCGGGGTGTTGCAGGTCGATGCTCTTCCACTCCCCGCGCTCGATGCCGTCACGAATCTGCTGGGGCGTCCAGCCTTTCTGCGTCATGCGATAGGCGTAGAGACCCTCCTTGGCGCAGGTGGAGCATTCGGCACCGTGGAGACCTTCAAAACAACTGCGCAGGCTGGTGTGGCCCAGAGCGCGGTCACAGCGGCAGTAGCAGGGGAGTTGGTAGAGTACGTTGGGAATTTTGGCTGCGTCTTTGTAAACCTGTACCTGCCACGGATACACAAAGGAGGGGCCGGTCAGTTGTTTGCCTGCGAGGATGTGCGGCAGCTTCTTGGCTGGCTGCGGAGCGGCTTCATGGTACGCTGGCAGGTCTTCCGCCGGGTTTGTCCATTGTGCTGAAGCTCCCAAGGTAACCAAAGCCAATCCCAAAGGGATCCATATCTGTCGCCGCATGGCCAATTCTCCTCTGCTGCGTATTGTAAGCGCGCCGATAGACAAAACGTCAACTGCTGGCGCAGCAAGGAGATGGCTGGGCTGGGGTTCCCACGGTGCTCTACCAAAGTAACCAGTATGGATAACTTGTGTGCTAAAAACTACAGAAAAAATCGAAAATATCGCTTGTAGTCCGAGAAGTTCCGCGCATACTGGCGATATGGACAAAGTACACCTGATGCTTTTGACGCTTTTGTTGCTGCCCTCGGTTCTTGGAAGGATGGGACGGGCAACTCCGGAACGCGTACCGCTGCGCACACGACGCTCTTCGCTTCGCCGTACACGGTAGAGGCCCCATGCTGAACTACTCCGTTCTGCCGGACTTGGTTGCGCTCGCTGCTCTGGTAGCCGTCTTTCGCTCCATGTTGCGGCGCCATGCGGGCGAGCAACTCGATCGCTGGCTGATTGGCTGGATCTTGGCACTGGCCTACTTCTGCGTATTGCTTTTCGACGTGGGGACCGGCGTGCGCGAGCGCGCCATTCATACACTGGCCATGCTGCTGATGGAGCTGGCCGGCATTACTTTTCTTCGCGCCTGCTCCCGCTTTGATGTACTCAGTGAACAACCCATTCCTGCCTGGATTTGGGTCGCGGGCTTACTGGCCTATACGGCATGCGCGGATTTTGCTATTGCGATCTGGCAGGTGTATGCAGTGGCAGTCATCCTGATCGCATTGGGCGCAACCCTGCTGCACGGTCGCACGCACGGGCATCGCACCCTCGGCCAGCGCGTCTTCAGCTTGGCTGCCTCCTACATTCTGGTTGCGGCGCTGGTTGTGCTCCTCTGGCTGCGTCAGCCCCACTATGGCGCGGAAGCCATTATGGTCTGGCTGTATCTGATGTCTGCCATTCGCTTTGCCCAGCACTGGCCCCGCAAAACGGCAGGCGTGTTGGTAACGGTTTCGGGCTTCTTGGCTATGGCGTTGCTGCACCCCGCTGCCTGGCTGCTGGGATCCCTGATCCCCGGCTTCCGTATCGGACATGAGGTCTGGAATATCCCCAAGTTCATCGCGGCGCTGGGAATTCTGCTGACATTTTTGGAGCAACAAATCGATCGCGCCGAGCACCTGGCCTTGCACGATCCGCTGACCGGGCTGCCGAATCGCAGGCTGTTTGAGGATCGGATTGAGAAAACCTTGCAGCGCGCCGAGCGCAACCAGACGCTGGCCGCCGTTTTGATCGTCGACATGGACGAATTCAAAAAAATTAACGATACCTATGGACACGCAGTGGGCGATGCGGTGCTCTGCGCTGCGTCGGAACGCATGCGGCTCCGGTTGCGCAAGGCCGACACCGTGGCTCGCACGGGCGGCGATGAATTCACGATTTTGCTCTCCGAGTTGACCGAGCCGCAACATGCGACCCATCTTGCGCGCACCATTGCAGAATCCCTGCAGCAGCCGGTGACCGTGGAGGGATTGACGCTGCGCGCCTCTGGCAGCATTGGCGTGGCCGTCTTTCCCAACGATGCGCAGAGCGCCGACGCACTGTGCGCCCTGGCCGATGCGGGCATGTATGCAGCCAAGCGCCGCAGAAAAATTGCGCAGCCCGCAAACTGATTGCCGCTGCTCCAAACGTAGGGCACGCACGGAATCGCAATCTACGGAAAATCAACAAGCACAAAAAAACGGCACGAACGTGAGTTCGTGCCGGGAGGCCAGTGACGCAATTCCATCGGGAGCGGCGCAGGTCCAGTGCACCATAAATCCCTGACTTTTTTAGTATGCCACAGGTATTCCATTTTTGGTAGATAAAATCAAATAAATAATATATTTTTTATATTTGGGCCGGGCTGAGAAGATACGCCAAAACGTTAAATGCTGTAAATTGTTTTTTATCAACAATTTGATTGAATGTTTATCCGGGGCAATGGGGAGCGCGTTCCTCAAGACGTCGGCACAAATATGGCATACTGGCGCTAGAAATCCACAGCCGGTGCACTCGGAGGGTAGGCTACAGATGGAGGAAGAAGACCCAATGCAGGCAGATGCAGTCCCCGGCGGGGCTGGCGATGAAAGAGGTTCTGCGACTGTGAACACGGAAGCAATCCAGCGGGTTGCCCAAGCTGGAAAAGGGCCGGGCACGCGGGGGCGGGGATGGAAGACCGCACTACTTTTGGGCGGATCGGTGCTGTTGGGGGCAGCGGCGGTGTCCTTGTGGAATCGGCGCAGCGTGGCGAAATTGCGTCGGCAGGCTCGTGAGTTGCAATGAAATTTTTATTTTGACAATGGAAATCAAGACGGAAGCAACGCAGAGTCGGAGACGATCGGCAAAGAATTCCAGAAAACCACCAAGCGAATCGAAAGAAAATGGAGTATTTTCGCAAATCGGATGCACGCTTACAGCACGCCAGGCGTGCACAATCCCACGTTTTCCAGAGATGAAGACACTTTTCAACAAGAACAATCTTGCACAGGGAGCAACAATCCTGTAATCTGACTTTGGTCGTTGAAGTGCTTGCGCTTCCGGCCAGTCCGAAAAGGGGCGCTTGGGTAGTGTGGAAAGCGACCTTCCGATTCACTCGGCAGTGAATCCAGCCTGACAGGGTTGAGGAAATTTTCGCACGGGGTGCGAGAGACGACTGAGAAGTCGTGCGCCGGTTCTTCTGGTTTCGCTCAGCAAATATGCGGGTGAAAAAGAAAAACAAAAAAAGAGCCGAAGTTGCTTGACAGCAAGGCTCACGGATTGATAATCTGAAAAACGTTGCGCCTAGCAAGGAAATGCGCTGGGAATCAGCAACGGATTCAGAAACAAGTTCGAGGACGCGCTGGTCTCAGACCGGCGTCCCGATCCAAAAATCAAAGCTCAGGCTCTGATTTCAGGATCTTTGAAAACTTAGATTGAACGTGCCAGTCGTGAGAGGCCAAAAAGAATTGGTTTGGTCATTCTCACAAGGTAAAGCCTGCGAGGTTTCGAGCTTCGCAGGAGCTACGAGGCTCCCGACCTCCGTCGGGTGGCCAGTGGCAACAGGTTTCAAACGAGAGTTTGATCCTGGCTCAGAATCAACGCTGGCGGCGTGCCTAACACATGCAAGTCGCACGAGAAAGGGGAGCAATCCCTGAGTACAGTGGCGCACGGGTGAGTAACACGTGACTAACCTACCTTCGAGTGGGGAATAACCTGGGGAAACCCGGGCTAATACCGCATAACACTTACGAGTCAAAGCAGCAATGTGCTTGAAGAGGGGGTCGCGGCCGATTAGCTAGTTGGCGGGGTAATGGCCCACCAAGGCTTTGATCGGTATCCGGCCTGAGAGGGCGCACGGACACACTGGAACTGAAACACGGTCCAGACTCCTACGGGAGGCAGCAGTGGGGAATTTTGCGCAATGGGGGAAACCCTGACGCAGCAACGCCGCGTGGAGGATGAAGTCTCTTGGGACGTAAACTCCTTTCGATCGGGACGATAATGACGGTACCGGAAGAAGAAGCCCCGGCTAACTTCGTGCCAGCAGCCGCGGTAATACGAGGGGGGCAAGCGTTGTTCGGAATTATTGGGCGTAAAGGGCGCGTAGGCGGCTTGGTAAGTCTTGTGTGAAATCTTCGGGCTCAACTCGAAGTCTGCATAGGAAACTGCCGAGCTTGAGTATGGGAGAGGTGAGTGGAATTTCCGGTGTAGCGGTGAAATGCGTAGATATCGGAAGGAACACCTGTGGCGAAAGCGGCTCACTAGACCATAACTGACGCTGAGGCGCGAAAGCTAGGGGAGCAAACAGGATTAGATACCCTGGTAGTCCTAGCCCTAAACGATGATCGCTTGGTGTGGCGGGTATCCAATCCCGTCGTGCCGAAGCTAACGCGTTAAGCGATCCGCCTGGGGAGTACGGTCGCAAGACTGAAACTCAAAGGAATTGACGGGGGCCCGCACAAGCGGTGGAGCATGTGGTTTAATTCGACGCAACGCGAAGAACCTTACCTAGGCTCGAAATGTAGTGGACCGGGGTGGAAACATCCCTTCCCCGCAAGGGGCTGCTATATAGGTGCTGCATGGCTGTCGTCAGCTCGTGTCGTGAGATGTTGGGTTAAGTCCCGCAACGAGCGCAACCCTTATTTCCAGTTGCCACCATTAAGTTGGGCACTCTGGCAAAACCGCCTCGGATAACGGGGAGGAAGGTGGGGATGACGTCAAGTCCTCATGGCCTTTATGTCTAGGGCTACACACGTGCTACAATGGCCGGTACAAACCGCTGCAAACCCGTGAGGGGGAGCTAATCGGAAAAAGCCGGCCTCAGTTCGGATTGTAGTCTGCAACTCGACTACATGAAGCTGGAATCGCTAGTAATCGCGGATCAGAACGCCGCGGTGAATACGTTCCCGGGCCTTGTACACACCGCCCGTCAAATCACGAAAGTGGGTTGCACTAGAAGTCGGTGCGCTGACCGCAAGGAAGCAGCCGCCCAAGGTGTGATTCATGATTGGGGTTAAGTCGTAACAAGGTAGCCGTAGGAGAACCTGCGGCTGGATCACCTCCTTTCTAAGAGAGAACGTCATGGCACTCAAGCGCTTCCGCGATAGCGGACCGTCACTGATTTATCAGCTTGGCGGCGCGTTTTGAGACGTTGCCATGTACCTCCCAATCGCATACCTAATGCAATCGGGAGAGCCTGAACTAAACCTTCTCTGCTTTTTGTATCTTCCACGATGGTCACCGGCAGCCTAGCTGTCGAGCGTGTTCAATCTAAGGTCCTCGAAAATTTTGCCAGTATGTATGAGTGCGGGTCTGCAGTAGCAAGCGGGTGGAACTCGCAATGTGGGCCTGTAGCTCAGTTGGTTAGAGCGCACCCCTGATAAGGGTGAGGTCGGTAGTTCGAATCTACCCAGGCCCACCATTTCAAGCTTGGGGCTGTAGCTCAGCTGGGAGAGCACCTGCTTTGCAAGCAGGGGGTCACCGGTTCGATCCCGGTCAGCTCCACCAAGCCGCACAAACTGGAAAAGAATTTGCTGGAAGCTGGATCGCAGTGCCTTCGGGTAGGTGGTCGAGTTTCGAGCAAGCCGGGCGGAAACGCTCGATGTTCGAAGCGCCCCAGGGCGCAGAGTTGAACTGAAATTCAAGTTCAACATTGGATGTTTGACAACAGGATAGATTGGGTAGTTGTAACTACAAGGCTGAGCAACGTCTCCGCAAGGAGAAGTTGTGAAGTTGAGTGTCTTTAGATCTACAAGAATTGGAACGCGATGTGCGGCTTGCCGCAATGCGTGTTCCACTGGCGGATAGAGTTACATTCGCAGTGAGCGATTGC
>JAJZMO010000117.1 GCA_021798235.1 Acidobacteriota bacterium
AGGCCCGCTTTCCAGCGGGCCTTTCTTTTCCAGAGGCGTAAAGGATGGGTTCCAGGAGGTATAGTAGCGGGGTCCGCACCAGGCGGCCGGGTCTTGCAGGAGGAACAGCTTACAGGTGAGCTAAGTGATTGACTGCCTCTTCTTGTTACTGAGATAGATGCAGGTTGGATGCCGGGGTTGTTCGCGATTCTTAGAGATTTTTCATGGTGCGGCGCGGCGGCCCGGGATGGTTCCGAGAAGCGAATCGAAGTGCGTGAGGCCGCGGGTTACTCGTCCTTGTGCTCGACGAGGAGCAGGCGGCAGCCGTGGGGCGGCACCATGACCTGAATGTCGCTCCTGGAGCCAAGCGATTGATGGGACCAGAGGTCGGCAACGATGCGTGGGCCGACGAGGCCGGACTGGTTCCAGTTGGCGGACATGACGCGGGCTTTGTCTTCGAAGTTGAAGAGAGCGACATAGAGGCCGTCCTCGCCGGCCGCCGCCCAGATGGAGCCGTTCTCATTCAGCGTGAGGGGGTGGTTGCCGTAGGAGTGCTGGTCAATGGCGATGACCTGAGGATTGGTGAGGAGGGATAGGGTATAGGGGTCCATCTTGAGGAGGTTGCCGCCCATGATGAGCGGGGATTTGGCGATGGACCAGAGGGTGACGAGGGTGCGCTCTTCCTCGTGGTTGAGACGGGAGACGCGCGGCTTTCCCCAGCCGGGATGGGGAGCGAGCGTGCCGATGGGGAGCATGTCGGCGTCGGGCCAATGGCCGGGGCCGCGGAACGGGATCCACTGAGCGAGGAGTCCGAACTGGGCGGTGAGGGATTGCGGGAAGCTGGGCGCATCGGGGGGCTTGGACCAGACGTCCCACATATCGTTGGAGATGCGCCACATATTGGCGTTGTTTTCAGCGTTGAGGGCGTCTTTGAGGGGTGTGGGCCCGGGGGAAAGGCTGAGGACGATGGGCCGACCGGTTTTGAGGATGGCCTTGTGGATCATCTGGATTTCTTTGGCGTTGTAGGGCTGGGAGATGCAGTCAACCTTGAGGAAGTCGACGCCCCAGGAGGCGTACATCCTGAGCATGGAGTCGTAATAGGCCTGGCCGGCGGCATTGTCTTTGACGCCGTAATTGTCGGAGTTCCAGGCGCAGACGTCGGATGTTTTGGCGGCCTGACGGGCGGTGAACCGGGAGCCAAGGATGGGCAGGTTTTTCGCGACGGCTTCACGTGGGATGCCATGAATGATGTGAATGCCGAATTTGAGTCCGAGGGAGTGGACGTAGTCGGCGATGGCCTTGAAGCCGCTGGGGAAGCGGTTGGGCGCGGGGAGATAGAGGCCGTTGGGTGAAATGTTGTAGCCTTCGACCTTGCGCGGGACGCCTTTCTTGTCAGGGTAGCCGGCGAACCAGCCTTCGTCGATGATCATGTACTGCCAGCCGTACTTTTGCAGGTGCTGGTGCATGTAGTCGGCTTCGTGCTCGAACTCAGATTGGTTGATGGTGAGCCCGAAGGAGTCCCAGCTGTTCCAGCCCATGGGGGGCGTGGCGGCGACGATGTTCTGGGCGGTGGCGGCGGGCAGCAGAGCGAGAGCCAGACCAGCGAAAACAAGGGAAGACAGGAGGCGGGAACGCAGCATAGTGACTCCGATAGTTAGTAGCGTAATGCCGGGAACAGTGTAGATCATTGCGGCGACTGGTATACTCCAATGCTTATGCGGGTATTCGTCATACTGCCGGCGGCGGGTCTGGGCACGCGCATGGCTACTGGCCATGGAACGCCTCAGAGTCCCAAACAATTCCTCGAACTCGGGGGCATCCCCGTGTTGATTCACACGCTGCGGGCGTTTGCCGCGGTGCCGTCTGTGACGCGGATGTATGTAGCCGTGCGGGCGGGCGAGATGGAGCGCGTGGAGGCGCAGGTGAGCGAGCATGGCCTGGCCGACAAGGTGCGCGTGGTGATGGGAGGCGACTCGCGGCAGGAAAGCGTGTCGCATGCGCTGGCGGCGGTGGAGTGCGACGACGAGGACATTCTGCTGGTGCATGATGCGGTGCGTCCGCTGATTGAACCGGCGGTGATTGAGCGCACGATCGAGGCTGCGCAGAAATCGGGAGCGGCGATTGTGGGGCTGCCCGCGGTGGACACGATCAAGCAGGTGGAACGGACGGCGGACGGCGCGCTGATTACGGCGACGATTCCGCGGGAGTATATCGTGCAGGCGCAGACGCCGCAGGGATTTCGCGCAGGACTGTTGCGCCGTGCATTCGCCGAGGCCGAGGCGGATGGGTTTACGGGGACCGACGAGGCGAGCGTGGTGGAACGCGCCGGAGCGCAGGTGATGGTGGTTCCGGGCTCGCCTACGAATCTGAAAATCACGCAGCCGGGCGACCTGGATCTGGCCGAGTTCTATCTTCGCCAGCGTGCTTCAAGGTAAGCTGGAAGACGGTAGCCAGGATGAAGATACGCATTGGATACGGATGGGATTCGCACGCCTTCAAGCCGGGTGTGCCGCTCAGAATTGGCGGGCTTGCCATTGAGCATCCCGAGGGACTGGCGGGGCACTCGGACGGAGATGTGCTGCTGCACGCGATTACCGATGCGCTGCTGGGGGCGGTTTCGGCCGGGGATATCGGCAGCTTCTTTCCGCCGGGCGATGCGCGCTGGAAGGGCGCGGACTCGGCGATCTTTTTGAACATTGCGCTCGAAGAGATACAGAACGCCGGATACAGGATTGCCAACGTGGATACGACGCTGGTGCTGGCGGCGCCGAAGATCGCGCCGATCGCGGGCGAGATACGGGAGCGGGTGGCGTCGCTGCTGGATATTCCGCCGGGGGACGTGAGCATCAAGGCGAAGACGCCGGAGGGCCTGGGGCTGGATCACGTGGCGCAGGCGCATGCGGTCGTGCTGCTGGAACGCGTGGAAGAAAACAACGATGTGCGCGTGATGCATGCGGAGATTGACGAGACGATGAGCGTGGGTGCGGACGAGATCGACGAGATGCTGAAGGAGATGTCGCGGGGACGGAAGTCTGCGGTGAAGAAGCCGGCGTTCGATACGGAAGACTTTACGTAGATAGCTATCAGCCGTTAGCTCTTAGCTTTCAGCTTTTGGTTGAACCGCAGATTCTTCGCTTCGTTTCGCCAGGGCGAAACTTCGCTCAGAATGACCCATCTTCAGGGATGGGTTTCATGTTGGCGAGATATTTGTAACAAATGGCGCCATATTTGTAATAGAACAGGTTACTTTCAAGAATTTTCATGCCTACGAATTCGAAAGAGACTCCGCGCGTTCGATTTGCGCCTTCGCCCACCGGGTATCTGCATGTGGGCGGGGCTCGCACTGCACTGTTCAACTGGCTCTTTGCCCGGCACTTTGGCGGGACGCTGATATTGCGCATTGAAGACACGGATTTTGAGCGGTCTTCGGAAGCGATGGTCGAGGGCATTCTGGAAGGGATGCGCTGGTTGGGTCTGAACTGGGATGAGGGTCCGTTCTTCCAGTCGCAGCGGCTGGAGCTGTATCGGGCGACGGCGGAGAAACTACTGGCGAGCGGCCATGCGTACTACTGCTTCTGCACGAAGGAAGAGCTGGAGCAGCGGCGCGCGGAGGCGGCAGCGGCTGGGCGCCCGCCGATGTATGACCGGCGGTGCAGGAATATCGACCGGGCGACGGCGGCCGCGCGAAAGGCGGCGGGCGAGGCGTGCGCGGTGCGGTTCGCGGTTCCGGAGGGCGGCGCGACGAGCTTTGAGGACGCGGTGTTCGGCAAGGTGGAGTTTGCGAATAGCGAGATTGAGGATTTTGTGCTGCTGCGGTCGGACGGGATTCCGACGTACCACCTGAGCGTGGTGGCCGATGATGTGGAGATGCGGCTGACGCACATTATTCGCGGGGCGGATCATATTTCGAACACGCCGAAGCAGGTGCTGCAGTACCGCGCACTGGGTGTGGAAACACCGATTTTTGCGCATGTGCCGCTGATCCTGGGGCCGGACAAGACGCGACTGAGCAAGAGGCACGGGGCGACGAGCGTGATCGCGTACAAGGAGATGGGGATTGTTCCGGAGGCGTTCCGGAATTTTCTGGCGCTGCTGGGATGGACGCCGGGTTCGGCGCATAAGGACCGGGAGATTTTCTCATCGGAGGAACTGATCGAGCTGTTCGGGCTGGATGGGATTTCGAAGTCGAACGCGGTCTTTGATAACGACAAGCTGGCGTGGTTCAACACGGAGTATATTCGCGCGTACGAGGCGGAGCGGCTATTGCCGCTGGCCCGGGAAGAGTGGCAGAAGGCGGATTGTGAGCCGACGCGGCCGGAGAGCGAGATTCTGGCGGCAATAGAGCTGTTGAAGCCGAGGGCGCGGAATCTGAAGGACTTTGCCGGGGCATTTCGTGCCTATTTCAGCGACGAATTCGAGTTTGATCCCGCGGCGGTTACGAAATTTCTGAAAGATGAGCATGTGCGGGGGCTGCTGGGCGAGCTGGCCGAGCGGTACGCGGCGGCGGAGGAGTTTACGGAAGAGTCGACCGAGCAGGTGCTGCGCGGCTTTGCCGAGGAAAAGGGCATGAAGGCGGGCGCGCTGATTAATGGATCGCGCGTGGCGCTGACGGGACAGGCGGTGGCTCCGAGTTTGTTTGCGGTGATGGTGAATCTGGGGAAAGAGCGGGTGGTGAAACGGCTAGCGGCAGTGAAGGGGATGGTAGTGGATGTGCCTCCGGCGTAAAACCCACATGTCAAAATCGAGATGTGGGGTACCCCCGTCTGGGCGGAATAGATGAAGGCGGTTATGAAATGAAGAAGCGGGGCATGGCGCCCCGCTTTTGTTTTTCGATTTCTGAAGGGGCTACTTGCCGATGACGTCGATGGTGACGGGGATGGTGCGGGGCGGGTAGCAGGAGTTGGTGGCGCAGGCCTGGTAGCGGAGTTTGGCCTGCATCATGTGGTTTCCGCGGGTGGCGGTGAGCCTGGCCTGGACGGTGAACTCGCCGGTGTAGACGCTGAGCTTGTCCTGCGGGAAGGCAGGGAGCGCGTAGTTTGATCCGGGAGGGAAGTTCACGGCGGAGAGTTTGGCGTTGGGGTCGGTGGGCAGGAGCAGCTCGGTGCGAATGAAGGTCTTGGAAGTGGGCGTATGCGAGTTGATATGCAAGCCGTTGGCAACGCGGAAGGTGAGGCTGATGGGGGTGGGCTTGCCGGCCGGGACGGTCAACTGGAGCGGGAAAAGAAAGGCCACGGGCTGCGAGTTTTTGCTGGTTTGCCAGGGCATGTGCTGGGCGCGCGCGCCGGTGGGCAGGAGCAGGGCGATGCCAAGCAGAAGAGCGGCTGCCGTCCCGGTGATGCGATGGAGAAAGCCGTGCGTAGAGTGCTTCATGCGGTGCCTCCGGTGGAGAGAGCTTTCTGGATGTCGGCTTCGATGTCGCCGCGGGGCGCGAGGCCCACGGTGCTGGCGACGACCTTGCCGCTGCGATTGATAAAGAAGGTGGTGGGGATGGAGTCGATGCCGCCGTACTGGTTGGCAACCTTGAGGTCAGCCATGAGGATTGGGTACTCCATGTGGTGCTGGGCGACGAATCTGGCGATGGTGGAGTGGGGGTCTTTCTCGCCGGTGTCGCTGTCGATGGTGTCGGTGGCGACGCCGAGGACGGTGAGACCCTGGGAGGCGTATTTCTTGTCGAGCTCGACGAGCCAGGGGATTTCCATGCGGCAGGGGCCGCACCAGGTGGCCCAGAAGTCGACGACGACGGCTTTGCCGCGATAGTCGGCGAGGGAGACTTTTTTACCCTGGAGGTCGACGAGGGTGAAGTTGGGAGCCTGCTGGCCGAGGAGGGGTTGTTCGTCGGGCATGCCGGAGTTGCCGTCGTCCTGACTGGAGGCGCTGTTGGCCTGGGCCTCGGCGGCGTTGAGTGCTGCCTGAAGGGCATGGACCCTGGCTTGTTCCTGCTGGTGGGCGCGGTAGTTTTCTATGCCAGCCCAGACCATGAGGCCCAGCCCGGAGATCATCATGGCCAGGACAAAAATGTTGCGTTTCACTCGAACCACCCTCTGCTTCTATTTTAGAGGACGATGCTACGCGGGGCGAGCGGGGTTTGGCTGTGCGGATGGTCACCAGAGGCTGAGCTGGAGTGAAGAACAACCTCTATGCTGGTAGCATCCGTAGTTTGAGGGCGAATTGGTGATGAGCAAGCAGGAACGGACGCCGGCGGAGCTGGTTCGAGTGGAAGCCGCGGCGCTGCTGGCGCTGGCAGCGCGGCTGGAGGGGCCGATGGCCGCCGACTTTGAGCGGGCGGTGGAGTGCGTTCTGTCCTGCGGGCGCGAGCGGGGCCGGGTGGTGGTGACGGGGATGGGCAAGAGCGGGCTGATCGCGCAGAAGATTGCCGCGACCTTGTCTTCGACGGGGACGCCGGCCTTGTTTTTGCATCCGGCAGAGGCGGTGCACGGCGACCTGGGGATGCTGGCGCGGGGCGATGTGGTGATTGCGCTTTCGGCGAGCGGCGAGACGGAGGAGATTCTGCGGCTGCTGGCGACGCTGAAGCGGATTGGGGATGCACTGATCAGCTTTTGCTGCAAGCCCGAGTCGACGCTGGCGCGGGCGAGCGACGTGGCGCTGGATGTGAGCGTGCCGGAGGAGGCATGCGGGCTGGGACTGGCGCCGACGGCCTCGACGACGGCGATGCTGGCGCTGGGGGATGCGCTGGCGGTGGCGGTTTCGATGCGTAAAGGATTCAAAGCAGAGGACTTTGCGGATCTGCATCCAGGCGGGAAGCTGGGCAAGCGGCTGGCGCGCGTGCGGGAGCTGATGCATGCGGGCGATGCGCTGCCGCGGGTGGAGCCGGGCACGGCGATGAAGGATGTGATCTACGAGATGTCCCGGAAGGGGCTGGGGATGACGACGGTGGTCGAGGATGGGCGGCTGAAAGGGATTATCAGCGACGGGGACCTGCGGCGGATGCTGGAGCGCGACAGCGGGGAGGGCCTGAAGAAGACCGCGCGGGAGATTATGAATCCGCGGCCGAGGACGATTGCCGGGGAGGAGCTGGCGGCGCGGGCGCTGCACGAGATGGAGGAGCGGAAGATTACGTCGCTAATTGTGGTGGACGGGGGCGGGCGGGTGGAGGGCGTGATTCATCTGCATGATTTGTGGGAGACGGAGCTGATTTAAGTCCCCAGTTGTCAGTCCCCAGTTGTCAGATTTGCCGGGGCGAAGAGTTGCGCACCTGTTCTTTCCTGCCAAGCAATGAGTAAAGGGCAAAAGGCGCCGGCGAGGTCCTCACCTTCGCGGGGGCTGGCTGCAGGCGCACTCAAGCCAAAATCGGGCGTGAATCTATTTCACGGACCAGGACCTGTCCGTGAAGACCAAGGAAATGGAGTACGAGCGTCGATAGCTCTGTCGCATTTTCGGTCCACTCGTTGACAAGCGGACGGAGTCCACGGTGGCTTTGTCCTGGGGAAAAAGGCCAGAGGGCAGTTTGCATGTTGCAACGAGTTGAACGGAAGACGCTTTCGTTGCAGATTTTTCGACTGCGTCTGAGGCGCACGAGCGCGCCAGGCTTCGCTCAGACTGACAATTCAAATTTTCAGGGTTTGAGCTTGCTGAAGAGGTTGAGCTTGGCGACGTCGTTGACCATGATGAAGGCGAAGAAGACGACGAGCATGACGAAGGCGACCTGATAGAGGCGTTCCTTGACT
>JAJZMO010000154.1 GCA_021798235.1 Acidobacteriota bacterium
GCAGCGTGCGCAAAAATTTCTCACCCGCAATGGCGTCGCTCTGGGGCCAATCCACTTTCACCGCTGGCCCACCAACCGGGTTTGGACGCGCGACTCTGGCCCGATTTTTCTGCGCCGCGACCCAGCCGCGCAAGCGCGCAAAGATGCCCTGCCTGCGCTCGCCATCACCGATTGGAAGTTCAACGCCTGGGCCAAGTATGACGACTGGCAGCAGGACGACAAGCTGCCCGCGCGCGTAGCAAAACAGCTCCAGCTACCGCGCTGGACGCCGGAGGTTTTGCTCCCCACCACTGGCCAGCGCCAGCCCGTGCGCCATCGCGTGGTGCTCGAAGGCGGCAGCATCGACGCGAACGGCGCAGGCGCGCTGCTCACCACGGAAGAATGCCTGCTGAGCGAAGTGCAACAGCGCAACCCCGGCCTTAGCCGCGCGCAACTGGAGCAATGCTTCCACGACTATCTCGGCATCGACCAAGTGCTGTGGCTCAATCGCGGCATCGCGGGCGACGACACGCACGGCCACGTCGACGACATTGCCCGCTTCACCGACGCGACGACCATCGTCGCCGCCGTGGAGCCCAACCGCGCGGATGAAAATCATCTGCCGCTGGCGGAAAATCTGGACCGGCTGCGCAACGCGCGCACCCCGCACGGCCAGCCCTACCGTGTTATGGAGCTGCCGCTGCCCGCGCCCGTGGTCTTTGACGGCCAACGCCTGCCCGCCAGCTACGCCAATTTCTATATCGCCAACGGCCTCGTGCTGGTGCCCACCTTCAACGACGCTAACGACCGCATCGCGCTCAACACGCTGGCGGAGTTATTCCCGCGCCACAGCATCGTCGGCATTCACTGCATGGACTTCATCTGGGGCCTGGGCGCGCTGCACTGCATGACGCAACAGCAGCCCGCGCCGTAAACTGTCCGCAGCCCATGCACAATCCATCTGCCCTCGAAACCGCCGCACAGGATGAGCGCTTCCTGCGCATGGCCTTGGCGCAAGCGCAAATAGCCGCCGAGGCAGGCGAAGTGCCCATCGGCGCAGTGCTCGTCGGCCCAGAGGAAGCGGTCCTCGCGCTCGGGCAAAATCGTGTACTGCGCGACAACGACCCCACTGCGCACGCCGAGATCGTCGCGCTGCGCGCCGCGGGCGCGGCCCTCGGCAACTATCGGCTCCCCGGCTGCACGCTCTACGTCACCTTGGAGCCATGCGCCATGTGCGCCGGAGCCATTACCCACGCGCGAATTGAGCGACTGGTCTACGGTGCAGCCGATCCCAAGGCGGGCGCAGTCGGCAGCGTGCTCAACGTGCTGAACCACCCGCAGCTCAACCACCGCGTGCAGGCCCACAGCGGCCTGTTGGCCGACAAATGCGGCGCGCTGCTCAAAGACTTCTTCCGCCAGCGAAGATAAGGCGCGCCTTCATCGGTAGCGCTGCTGGTGCCATTGCCAGGCGCTGGCCATAATGGCGTCGAGTGCGGGGAATTTCGGCTGCCAGCCGAGTTCGCGGCTGATTTTTTCTGAACTTGCCACCAGTACCGCCGGGTCGCCCGCGCGGCGCGGAACCTCCTCGACGGGAATGGCGTGGCCGGTGACACGCCGAGCCGACTCCACCACTTGCCGCACGCTGAAGCCTTGGCCATTGCCCAAGTTGTAGACCAGCCGGTCGCGCTGCTCGAGCGCGCGGAGCGCCAGCAGGTGCGCATCCGCCAGATCGCTGACGTGGATGTAGTCGCGGATGCAGGTGCCATCCGGCGTCGGGTAATCCGTACCGTAGATTTTGATACTCTTGCGGCGGCCCAGCGCCACGTCCAGAATCAGCGGGATCAGGTGCGACTCCGGCTCATGTGCCTCGCCACGACCCGCGATGGCTCCAGCAACGTTAAAGTAGCGCAGACTGGCGGTGCGCAGCCCGTGAATGCGGTGCAGCCAGGCCAGCATTTGTTCGACCAGCAGCTTGGACTCGCCGTAGGGATTGGTGGGGCGCAGCGCAGCCTCTTCGCGGATCGGCGTTGACTCCGGCTCCCCATAGACGGCAGCGGTTGAGGAAAAAACCAGTTTTTTGACCCCGGTGGCCAACATCGACTCCAATAGGCCGAGCGTGGAGGCGGTATTATTGCGAAAATACAGCTCCGGGCGCTGCATACTCTCGCCTGCCTCGATCAATGCAGCGAAGTGGAGCACAGCTTCGATCTTTCTTTCCCGTAACACACCCTCCACCTTGGCGCGATCGGCCACATCGCCTTCCAGGAACTCCGCACCCTGCGGAACTGCCGTACGTTGGGCATGACAAAGGTTGTCATAGATATAAACATTGTGGCCTTGCTCCAACAACCGCTGCGCCACGGTGCCGCCGATATAGCCCGCCCCCCCAGTGACAAGAATCTGCACGCTGTGTCTCCTCTGAATTCGATGAAGCCGTCCGTATCCAGTGTGCACTTGCATCATGTTTGGTGCAAGTAAATCCGGCTTGCCCTGCGCAATGCCCGAGATGCGCCCGTCGGGAACTTCGGAAAATATTGATGGATTTTTTCATGGCCAACCCAGTTAAAAAGAAGTTATAATTCTCAGCGGTCATTGTATGGCTCGACAATAGAAGAGTAGCTTCCTAGGTACCGCGCATGGAAATTGAACGCAATCGATTTGTTTTGTGGCATACTTTGGGGCACAGTAGAAATATTTCCATGCATCGGGAATCGGCTCGGTCGTTGTGTTGCTCTTGGAGTAGGACATGAGACGCTTCCAGTGGATTCACGGATTTTGGGTGAGTTTGCACGCGCGGGGATTGCGCGGATGCAAGGATGATGCGTTCGCTGTATGCTTTTTTGACTTGTCTCCTCTGGCAAGATCTGGGAGCGGTTGCCGAAGAGCAGGATCGGGAGTTCGCACCCAGTGGTGCTGTCCATAGGCGACACTGACTGGGATGTTTGCACGGAGTACGTGGGCAGCGCCGATAAACAAGGCGACTGCCTTGGAAGAGTTCGGGATTGTAGTTGGCAGCACACCGGCGACCCAATGCACTCGGAATGAGCGCAGAATGGGGATAGAATCGGCAGGCTGCGGGTTATTCGGGTTGAAAAAAATATTGTTCCAGAGGTTAAGGCTCTATGTCGAAACCAGCATTGCAACAACAAGCAACATTTGGTCTGCTGCCAGAGTCCGAGGGTATGAACGGTGCATACGCGGTCAGCGCGATCGTCAATGTGTGCATTCTCGCTCTGTTTATGGTTCTCTCGCTCTATGCGATCCACCAAAAGATTGTCGCGAAACAAGCGGTCAGCCTGACCTTGGTCGAGACCAAGCAGCCGGAGCCGATCAAGCCCAAGCCCGTGGTAAAAACGCAGATCGTGCCCCCGACGCCGGACATGCTCAACAATATCGCGCCAAAGATCGTGTTCCAGAACGCGCCGGTGGAAGAGGCTCCGCACATGGCCAAGTTGAAGATGGATGTGCCGAATGCCCCCGTGCTGCCGCCGTACAAGCCCGTGGACGTCGCCCTGCCGCCGCAACCCAAGGTGGGCATGTTCCAATCCAACACCGCGACGATTGTGGCCAACAACATGGGCCATCAATCCACCAAGATGGGCGGCTTTGGCGACACCAGCGGTGCGCATACCAATGCCAACTCCACCAACAGTCAAGTGGCCGCCTACGGCAGCTTCAGCAACTCCACAGGTTCGCAGACCGGCGCGGGTATGGCGCGCCGCGGCAGCGTGCAAGGCGTAAACTTTGGCTCTGGCTACGCGGGTGGCCAGGTCGGTGGTGCCGGACACGGGAAGGTTGCCAGTGTGGGATTTGGCACGGGCACGGCCGTCGCCCATGGTCCGGTCGGCACGGTGCAAACGGCTGGCTTTACCACCAAGACAGCAACCACAGGCATAAAGATTGCTAATACTCAGGCGGATTTCCAGCAAGTTCAGATTCTCTTCCACCCCACACCGGAGTACACTCAGGAAGCGCGCCAAATGCACATTCAGGGTGAGGTGGTTTTACAGGTCAAGTTTGCCGCAGATGGCAGCGTGCATGTGATTCGCGTAGTGCACGGATTGGGCCACGGTTTGGACGAACAGGCCATTCGCGCGGCGGAACAAACACGGTTTAAGCCGGCCACCAAGGACGGACAAGCCATCGACATGACAACGTACTACAGAATTGATTTTCAGTTGGCATAAGCAGTACACCATACTTATTTTGAGGACTTCATGGTCAGGACCTTCATCATGCAATGCAAAAGAGCCGTCTCCAAACATACGTTGCGACAGGCAGGATGCGCCCTAGGCATTCTGCTTATCTGCACAGCCCCTGCATTTGCCCGCAAAAAGCAGGTTGCTCTCGGCAAGGCACAATTGACACCGGAGATGCTCAGGCTGATCGATCAGTCCTCCGTGCATGAACGCGCAGTGCTCAAGGCAGTGCAAGAGCGCACGCCGGTCGTGGAAACCTACATCCAGAACTATAAGCCAGATCTGCAGCTCAGCTCGGTTCCAGTCTCCGATCGCTACTTTTTGGGTCGGGTGGACTTTGGCCGCGTCATTCAAGACAACCGCTATGAAGAAGCCTCTTCCAAGAAGAATTTCTTCAAAGGCTCCACGATGTTTGTGAACGGCCTGACCAAGGCCTTCAAAATTGACTACGTGGCGCAAGGCTTTGTGCAGATGCTGCTGCTCGATGCCAACCACTTTGACCGCCAACACTACGAATTTAAGTTTGTCCGCCGCGAATTCATCGGCGACATTCGCACGTATATGTTCGATGTGGTTCCCAAACCGGGCAGTGGCGCGGGCCGCTTCATGGGTCGCATTTGGATTGAGGATGGCGCGGGCAACATCGTTCGCTTCAGCGGCACCTACACCACGGCCAAGGGTCATGATCTGTACTTCCACTTTGATAGCTGGCGCACGGAAGTACAGCCCGGCCTCTGGCTGCCAACTGCCGTTTACGCAGAAGAGCATGGACCGGGACTCGTCCCCGATCAAGCCGACTATTTCCGCGCACAGACTTGGATCTGGGGCTACTCGCTCCGCCAGCCTGTGGCCGCCAGTGACAATGAGAGCGTCAAGATTGACGCCGTCAAAGACCAGAGCGAAAGCGCAGAAGATATCAGCCCGCTGCAAGCCTCACGCATGTGGGCCGATCAGGCAGAGCAGAACATCTTGGAGCGCCTCTATCAGGCAGGCTTGCTTGCCGGCCCCAGTGATTTCGACAAGGTGCTGGAGACCGTCACCAATAACCTGATCGTCACCAACAACATCATCCTGGCTGAACCGATCAAGTGCCGCGTCATGCTCACCACGCCATTGGAGTCGCTGACCATCGGCAACACCATCGTGCTCAGCAAAGGCTTGGTGGACGTGCTGCCCACGGAAGAAGATTTGGCTGCCGTGCTCTCCTTCCAGTTGGCGCATTTGGTGCTCGGCCACAAGATCGACACCGAGTTCGCCTTCCCGGACAACCTAATGTTCCAAGATCAGGCTGCCATGCGCCGTCTGCCCCTGCATCACAGCGATGCGGAAAACGATGCGGCGGCGAAGAAAGCCATCGAGCTACTGAAGAATTCTCCCTACAAGGACAAACTCGGCAACGTGGGTCTGTTCTTTGAAGCACTGGACGGTCGTGCACACGCACTGCCAGCACTGATGCAGCCGGAGATGGGCGATCCGCTCTTCCGCACCCCCACAGACGATGCGGTCTGGCTCAACGCACTGCTGCAAGGCGCGCCCAAGCTCAATATGGCCGACCTGAACCAGATTCCCGCACTGCCGCTTGGCAGCCGCCTGCACATTAATGTGTGGACCGACGCTGTCGAGTTGCTCAACGTTCGTCCGGCTCCAATCATCAGCCCTGGCGATAAGATGCCGTTTGAGGTCACCCCCATCTTCTTCCACCTGCGCGAATACGACGCCGGCCAGAAACTGCCGACCTCTGGCGCTCAGGGCCAGGATAGTGGAGCATCCCAAGCCGCAAGTTCCACCGCTTCTGCACAGTAGTACGACCCCAGCCCTGCGTGCCGCAAAGCGCGCAGGGCTGTGCAATCTGGCATTGAAGTTTTGAAAGGGAGGATTGAGGGAGTGGGAAAGCGATGGATAATCTGCGCACTGGGCGCTTTATTTTTTCCCGTGTTACTCCACGCACAGGCCGTTTCGCCTGTGCGACCCCGCACGGCTTACTTCGGCGTGGGCGGATTTTACTCTTTGGCGCAGATGGATTACGGGCAATCTCACTCCGAAGGCTTTGGCGGCTTCGCTGATTTAAGCTACGGCGTGTGGGGACGCCGCTTCTGGGTTGGCCCGGAAGGCGAGGCGCGCGTTATCGACTTTCACCTGAAATCCGGCGTGGAGTTTCAAAATTATTTAGGCGGTCTCCGCGTTGCCTATCCATTCTTTAATTTTGGCGTGGAACCTTACGTGAAGGGCCTTTACGGCGGTAGTCGTTTCCACTACCCCACCTTCATTTCCTCGCAGTACTACGATTACACGACGTATGCCATCGGCGGTGGAGTGGATTTACGGGTTTCCAATCACGTTTACTGGCGCGCCTTTGATTTTGAAGATCAGCGCTTTACCAATTACCCTCCGTATGGATTGACGCCGTGGGTGGTATCCAGCGGACTTTCCATTCGTTTCTACTAAAACAGCAGCGGTTCCTCCTTTCAGACAAGCCCCGGCGCAATCCGGGGCTTTCTTTTTTGCATCGAAATTTCCGCCCAGCGCCCCAACCCGTTAGCATAGAGACAATCCCCATGCACGCAGACAAAAAAACTCCCCGCGTCCGTTTCGCTCCCTCGCCCACCGGGTACCTACACGTCGGCGGCGCGCGCACGGCTCTCTTCAACTGGCTCTTTGCCCGCCACACCGGCGGCACATTCATCCTGCGTATCGAAGACACAGACTTCGAACGCTCCTCTGCGGAAATGGTCACTGGCATTCTGGACGGAATGCGCTGGCTGGGAATGGACTGGGACGAAGGCCCGTTCTATCAATCGCAGCGGCTCGACCTGTATCGCGCTACGGCAGACAAGCTTCTGGCAAGCGGGCACGCCTACTACTGCTTCTGCACCAAAGAAGAATTGGAGCAGCGTCGCGCTGCTGCCACAGCCAGCGGGCAAACGCCGCGCTACGATGGTCGCTGCCGCAAGCTGGCACCAGAAGAATCCCACCGCCGCCGCGCCGCAGGCGAAGCTGCCACACTGCGTTTCGCCGTGCCCGCCACCGGCGTCACTCGCTTTGACGACGCCGTCTTCGGCACGCTGGAGTTTGCGAACGAAGAGCTGGAAGATTTCGTCCTGCTCCGCTCCGACGGCATCCCCACCTATCACCTGAGTGTGGTCGCCGACGATTTGGACATGGGCATGACGCACATCATTCGCGGCGCGGACCACATCTCCAACACGCCCAAGCAGGTGCTGCAATATCAGGCTTTAGGCGCACCGCTACCCATCTTCGCGCATGTGCCGCTGATTCTTGGCCCAGACAAAACGCGACTCTCCAAACGCCACGGAGCCACCAGCGTCACTGCCTATCGAGAGATGGGCATTATCCCCGAAGCCTTCCGCAATTTTCTCGGCCTGCTGGGCTGGTCGCCGGGCGCAGCCGGAAAAACCGCCGACGGCAAAGACCGCGAGATTTTTTCCTCCGACGATCTCATCCAACTTTTTTCGCTCGA
>JAJZMO010000331.1 GCA_021798235.1 Acidobacteriota bacterium
GACACTGGACACGAAGCAACGAGACGGAACGGGAAGCGCTTCAAACGGTGCGCTGCAAAGGAATGCGGTACGGGGCGGGAGACACGACAGGGTGCCGCAGAAAAAACCGTGTACGTGTTGTATATCACACTTTGCATGGCCTGCCCGTATCTGCACAGGGCTCCCCCAGCGCGTTCCGGCACTGCATGCCAAGGGCAACTCCGCATAGAAATTCCGGCATCTATTTGCATTCTTTCCACTAGATTCTCTTGGATGCTATCGTGCCCCATTGGAGTCGCGCCTCAATCTTCCGATGGAAAAAAAACTCCACCGTCCTTGGATGGGATCTGCCGCACGTGGTGAAAAATACTGCGGCGGGCCTAGGGTAAAAAGCGGGCCGCATCTTTGGGTGCGGGCACGGGGCAAGTGGTGTATTGGCCGAAAATCCGGTAGCGCCAGCGCGCAACCAAGCGATACCGAGACTCGCGCAGGCCACGGGGCAGCTTCAACAACAGCCGCGCCCAGAGCGCCCATGCTCCGCCAAGACGCAGCAGAACTTCAGTGGCGGCATCGGAGCGGAAGAGCAGCGACTCTTGTGGAGTCTGCGCGGACAGAACCAGAACGACCGTATCGAGCGCCGACGTGTCGATGTTGTGGCGGGCCAGAATTGTCTGCGCGGATGTGCCTTGCAGCGGGGCAAAAGAAAAAATCTGCCTGCGATCTTGCCGCAGCACAAAGCGCACGAAGCCATGGCAGAGTGGGCAGAGTCCGTCGTAGAGCAGCAGCGTGCGGTCCTGCAAGGAGTTATGCACGGAGTTATGCGCGGCGTCCGGCGAGTCGCTCGGTTGGGCGCTGGGCGAGTTCGGGCTGGAGGAATTTGCGTTGGCGTGCATCTCCAGCGCTCCCATCGCTGCACCTATACTGTAGGCGATGCCTGAATTTTCCACCATGCCCACTCCAATGACTGAGAAACGCCCCCGTAAACAGAACCGCTCGCGCCAACTGCAACAACGCGCGGAGCAATTTTTCCCCGGCGGGGTCAACTCCCCGGTGCGGGCCTTTGGCGCGGTGGGCGGCCATCCTCCATTTGTGGAGCGGGCGCAGGGCGCGCACATCTGGGATGCTGACGGCAACCGCTACGTGGATTTTGTTGGCTCCTGGGGGCCGATGATTCTGGGCCACGCCGCGCCGCAGGTGGTCGAAGCCGTGCAGCAGGCGGCCAGCCGCAGTTCGAGCTTTGGCGCATCCACGGCCAGCGAGGCTGAGCTGGCGGCGTGCGTGCAGCAGGCGTTTCCATCCATGGAGCGGATGCGCTTTGTCAGCTCCGGCACGGAGGCGACGATGTCGGCCATCCGGCTGGCGCGCGCGTACACCGGCAGAAAATTCATCATTAAGTTTGAGGGCTGCTACCACGGCCATGCGGACGCGCTGCTGGTAAAGGCTGGCTCCGGCGTGGCAACCTTTGGCATCCCCGGCTCCGCAGGCGTGCTAGAGGAGACGGCGCAGTACACGCTGGCGCTGCCGTTCAACGATGTGGCTGCGGTGGAGGCGGCCTTCGCGCGGCACAAGGACCAGATCGCTTGCGTGATTGTGGAGCCGGTGGTGGGCAATGCGGGCTGCATTGCGCCGGCAGAGGGATATTTGCAGGCGCTGCGCCAGATCACCGAACGCGCGGGCGCGCTGCTGATTTTTGATGAGGTGATGACTGGCTTCCGCGTGGCGCTGGGTGGCGCGCAGGAGCGGTATGGCATTCAGCCCGACCTGACCTGCCTGGGCAAGATTCTGGGCGGGGGCCTGCCGTGCGCGGCTTTTGGCGGGCGCAGCGAGATTGTCGCAATGTTGGCGCCGCTGGGGCCGGTCTATCAGGCGGGCACGCTCAGCGGCAATCCGTTGGCCATGGCTGCGGGCCTGGCCACCGTGGGGTATTTGATTGAGCATCGTGCGCAGGTGTATGCGCAACTGGAGCGAACGGCTGCGGCGATTGCCGATGGCTTGGTGCAGGCCGCGCAGCAGGCGGGCGTGGCATTCACGGTGAATCGCGTGGGCAGCATGTTCACGGGATTTTTTCAGCCGGGGTCGGTGCAGGATTACGCCGGGGCCGCGCGCTCCGACACGAAGGCCTTTGCCGCCTTCCACTACGCGATGTTGGAGCAGGGTGTGTGGGTGCCGCCGTCCCAGTTTGAAGCGGCCTTTGTGAGTACTGCGCACTCGGCGCAGGATGTGGAGGCAACGCTGGTGGCAGCGCGCGCGGCCTTTGCTGGGATGGTTCGCGCGGAGTGACGCTTCGCTCCAGAAGGACTCGTCGAGGGTGCGGAGTTTTTGTACGACCCCACTCAAACCAGAGGATGGCTTGAATGGGGCACCGCGCTTCGTCCTCCCATGTCTCAAAAGCGAGACATGGGGCACCCGCGAGCGGAATTATCACCAAGCCAACGGAAGTATAGCCAGCTTCGAAAGGCGGGAGCGGAGCCTGCGCTAGCTCCAGACTTCGGGTGTGACAAATGCACAGGGTTGGTTGCGCGCGGCGAAGTATTGCCGCCAGCGTGGGATGAGCGCGGCGGTGGCGGCGACGGAGTGGAGGCGGTCTGCGCCCGGGCCGGTGTGGCCGCCGTCGTGCATCAGAGCGTTGGTGGCCAAGCCGCGCCGCTGGTTGCGCTCAAATCCGCGCCACAGGTTCTGCTCCACCGCTTGCGGCGTGGTGGGCTTCCAGTCGTAGCCCATCGCATTCCACAAAACCGGAGTTAACCCCAGCGCGCGCGCTTGCCGCAGCACGTAGGGGCGGCGCGCGCCAAAGGGCGGACGAAACCAGCGCACCGGCTGGCCCAGAATCTCTTCCAGCGCGGAGTTGCCCGCGCGCAGCTCTTCACGAATGCGCCGGTTGGAGCAGAGCAGCAGGGCCGGATGTGTCTCCGTGTGGCTGCCGATCAAGTGGCCGGCGGCGGCGATGGCGTGCACCAGATGCGGCTGGCGGCGGGCGAAGCGTCCAATGAGAAAAAATGTGGCGCGGACATTGTGTTGCGCCAGCACATCCAACAATTGTGGCGTGGCGGCCTCGTTGGGGCCGTCGTCATAGGTGAGCGCGATCTGGTGCGGATGGTGCGCGGCCACCACGCAACGGCCAAAGAGCTGCGAGCTGGGCGCGATGCCCGCGTAGGCGATGGCTCCGGCAGCGGCCAGTGCGCCCGCAGCGACTCCGACGCCGATTTCGAGATAAGGTGCAGCCAGGGACATTCCTTGCGCAGTGTAACGCAGGCAATCTTTTTCGTGTGCGGTTACAGTGTTTTTGCCGGAGTGGAGAGAGATTTCGAAGCGGTTTCTGTTCCCGCTGGGCGCACACGCAACGCCAAACGGGGAAAGCTGAAGGCCCCGGCGGCATCATCAATCACGGTCACCTGGCAGGTGTAGAGACCCGGTGGCAGCTTGTCCAGCGGCACATCGAGCAAAAATGCAACCGCATCGCGCTGCGGAAGATTGATGCGCGTTGCCTCCAGCAACGGCGTGGCATAGACCTTCCGCGTGCCATCGAGAAACTCCGCGCTGCTCAACACTCGCACGGGGGTGGTGGCGTCATTGTTGGCAGATTGCTTGGCTTTGCCGGGCGTGGCTGCAGCCGCACGCGCGGGATCATAGACCTCATAGAGCAAATACAAATGCTGGTTGGCGGCAAAAACGTGCGCCACATTCGGCACCCACTCCACCCCATCCCGCACCAGTGGATTGGCGCTCTTCTTCGTGTAGGGAATGCTCTGGCTGGAGAGGATGACGGAGCTGAGCTTCAACGCATTTTTTTTGTATTCAGGGATGGTGATGTCCGCTTCAAAGGATCCCATCTGGCCGGTCTCGTTCTCGCGCACGATGAACTTTAAGTGATACGTTCCCGGAGCCAGCGTAAAGCCGGTGGTGTACTGCACGTTCTTTTGACGCACCTGCTGGCTGGCGTTTAGCTTCAACTTCACGGTGTCGCGCACGTTGCCGACTTCGACGTTCGCGCGGTTCTTCACCACGCCAATCACGTCGAGCGTGGCTTTGTCCTTATCACTCTTTTGCGTAAAAGGAATCTGCGAGCCGGGCACGATGAGCGACACAGGAACAAAAAAGCTGTTGTCGCCGGTACGGAAGTAAAAAGCGTCGAGGTACACCAGCAGATCCGTTGCGGGCAGGTCGCTGTCCAATTGCTGTTGCAGTTCGCGTTCGCGATCCTCATGCGCGGTATGGCGGAAGTCGGCGGGAGCAAAGTAGCCGGGACGGTACTCCACCTTGACCCCACGGCGGCGTACGCGAATGGTGAGCCTGCGAAATTTTCCGTCACGCGCCGGATTGCTCGATCGAAAGCCGATCATGTAATACGCAGCGGTGTCGTGCTGTATGCGGGTGAAGGCGGGCGCAAAATTATTCGTATCAAAAAATGCCTTGCCGCCCGTATCGGATGCGATGGTGGAGAGCGTTTCCTGGGAGTCGAAGTTTGAATCCAACTGGTTCTGCACCGCCGCGCCGCTGTAGGCAGCGTTGCCCTGCAAGCTGCCGGTTTGCGAGTCGCCCACCGGCGGCAGTGCCTGCAGCCCGCGAATATCTGCGCTGTAGATGGACATATTGGCGCGCACGGCTGCGTTGACGGCTGCGTGGAGCGATGCCTGGTTCTCAATGCCGGTGCGCGTCAGTCCTCCAGAGAAAAACAGCAGCGATTTTTTTGCGTTGATGCGCTCCAGAGAACGCGCGATGTCGGCAATCGCGTACAGCTTCAGATCAATGTTGATGTAGTTGTACTCGTTTTCATCGGGCGTGTAGGCAGCCCCCACATCCGCCGTGCCATTGGTCGAACCGCTGCCGCCTGCCTGCAATCCCTGGCCCTCGATGCCGCTGTAGCGCGCCAGCCCACGCAGCAATAAAGTTTTGTCTGCGGTGAAGTCCTGATCGACGCTCGGCGATGTTCCATAGGAGACCAGCGCCACCAAATCTGCCGGCTGCATTTGATCGTTGACGTAATGCCGGGCTGCGGCCAGGGCGCGATCCAAATCCTCGACCTCCATCGAACTCAGGTCAAACATCAATACGATGAGCCGATGATTTTCCAGCATCTTTTCGTCGATATTGCCCTTGGCGTCCAAGACAGGCGCTGTTGGTGTGCTCGCGCCGCTCACCGTGCCTTCGCTGGGAGTCGTCACCGCGTCCACGCTTTGAAAGTCGATGGTGTGAATCTGCTGTGGCTTGCCGTTTTCGAGAATCGTAAAGTCTTTGGCCGTCAGCCCACGCACAATTTGTCCGGTTTTTTTGTCGCGCACCACCACATTGGTCAGCACCAGATCACTGTTTACCCGCAGCGTGAAGCCTGCGCCATTACTGCCGACAATTTGTCCGGCCTTGGCATTCTGCACCTGCGCCGCATTCGAGGCGCACAACCATAGGGAAGCCAGCAGCGCCGAGGCCACGCGCGTGCAATGGTTGGGAGCGAATTGTAAAAAATTCGTGCGCATCGTTCTCTCCATTAAAAACGGTAGCGGGCCAGCATGGTGACTTGGCGCATGTTCGCGGCGGAGGTGACCTGGCCGGCGGTGAGCGAATCAATCGAGCTGTCGACCGTGGCGTACTGCACCGTGTTGAAGACGTTGCTGGCGGTGGCGCGAAACTCCAACGAGCGCCGATCGCCCATGTGCAGCGTCTTGGCCAAAGACATGTTGACCTGCACGGTGCCCGGGCCGGGGATGGAGTTGCGGGAGGCGTTGCCGTACTCCGGTGCGCCGGTGGCTGGATTGACCGGGGGCGTAAACGCAGCCAGATTGAACCATCGTTGCAGCGAGCCGCCGCCAGCCATTAACGACACCCCCGGCACGCGATTCGGACGTTGGCTGCCCGCCGAGCCACGAGCGACATCGGCGCTGGTGGCGCTGTAATTCGGCGACAGCGGCACACCGGTGGCAAACGTAAACGTGCCCGAGATCGACCAGTTGCTGAAGGCATGCGAGGCCCAGTTGCCGCTGGTCAGCCAGTGCGCATCCGGACCAAAGGGCAGCTCAAAAAGCCAGTCGCCCGTCACCTGATGCCGAATGTCGAAGGCAGAATTTCCCTCTTCTGCGCGGATGTCCTGCTGGTTCTGCGCCACCACGGAGTTGGAGCCGCCGATGGACGAAGCGTCGTCGATCGAGTGCGAATAGGTATACGTTGCGCCCAGCGAAATGCCCTGTTGCAGTCTCTTGCGCAAACGCACCACCAGCGCGTTGAAGCTGGACGCAGCGATGGAATCTTCATAGTCAAAGGAGGGAAAGTTTGGATTCAGCAGGCCGGTCAGTTGGCGGTTGGGCGCATCGACCAGATCGAGATGCGAACCCTTCGCGCCGTTGTAGCCCACGTTCAGCACAATGTTGTCCGGCAGCGTGTTCTGAATATCCAGGTTCCAAACCTGCACGTAGCCCAATAAATAATGTGGGTTCACGGCGAAGTTATTGGTGATGCCACTCGGCGTGGTTGCGCTGGTCAAGGCCGTGGCCAATGTGAGCGAGGGCGCACTCTGCGCAGGAACAATGTTGGTGAGCGAGGTGGCGAACGGGGGCTGGTACGCCAAATTTTGAATGAAGCGTCCGTACTGGCCGCTGTTGTAGTTGATGCCATAGCCGCTGCGCACCACCGTGCTGCCAAAGGGCCGCCATGCCAGGCCAACGCGCGGAGCAAAATCCTTGCGATCGGGGTAGACCAACGAGCGCGGATATTGTCCATTCACCGGGCCAACGCCACCCGGCAACACCACGGTAAGCTGGCTCAGGCTGGTGTTGAAATCCAAATTTGCCAGGCGATTGTATTTCTCGCTGTAGGGCGAGAAGTACTCGTAGCGCAGCCCCGCATTCACGCTGAGTCGTGGCAGCGCATGCCAGTCGTCCTGGACAAATGCGTCCCAGCTATTGGCGCGCAAATAAAATGTGCTGCTGCCCTGTTGCACGGTCGCCTCCTGCGGCAGACCCAGCAGAAAGTCGGCAAAGTCTGCGCCGGATGCCTGTTGGCCGGGTGTGGAAGTGGCTCCCGGCTGGCGTGTGGCAAAGCCTGTGAAGTAAAAGCTGCCGGTGGAGTTGGTGCCGCCCTCCACATCAAGCAGCAGTCGCCGAAAGTCTCCGCCGAAACGAATGTTGTGCTGGTGGCCTGTCCAAGAAGCGGTCTCGGAGCCGGAGAAGGTCTGGTTGAGTCGGTAGCTGGGTGCCTGTTCATTGATGCCACTAAATTGCGAGAAAACCACATTGGGCACGCCGTAGTTAAATGGGTTCGTTCCCAACCCTTGAATGCCGGCGTTGGTCGCAACGTTCGTGTGCCCGGTAAAAAAGTTGTCCACTTGCACGTTGCTGCGGTTGTAGTTGGCGCGAGTGCGGAAGGTCCAGCGGTTATAGCCGAGCACATAGCCCAAATTCAGCGAGTACTGATAGGTCTGGTTGGCTCCACCGAGTTGTGGAAAGACGTTGAGCAGATCGCTCGAAGCGTGGTTGAAATTAAAATTCGCGTTGAGGTTCTGCGTTAGTCCGTGATTCGGCTGCCCCATCAAATTGCGAAGAAAGGGCGGCAGTGCTGCGCCTCCGCCGCCGGAGCCGAAGTTGTGCGTAAAGCGCATTCCCACGCGTGTGGAGTTGGTTTGCGCAGTGGTTAAGTACTGAAAATTTTGCTGCGCGCCCGGTTGGTTGGGCA
>JAJZMO010000353.1 GCA_021798235.1 Acidobacteriota bacterium
AAGACCTGCACACGCTGCGCATTGAACAGCCGGAAATGCTGGTGCGCGCCACCGATCACATTCCAGAGATGGTCGCGCTGATCGAAACGCTGGTGCAGCGCGGAGCCGCCTATCGCGGCGAAGACGGTTCCTATTACTTCCGCATCGCCAGCTTTCCCAGCTACGGCAAGCTCTCCAAAAAAGATTTAAGCGGCATGGAAGATGGCGCGCGCGTCGACGTGGACGAGTACGACAAGGACAGCGCGCGTGACTTCGCGCTGTGGAAGGCTGCGCGCGCAGGCGAACACCAGTGGGAGACCAGCATCGGCGCGGGGCGTCCCGGCTGGCACATTGAGTGCTCGGCTATGGCCATGCGCTACCTGGGCGAGAGCTTTGACCTGCACGCGGGCGGCGAAGACCTGATGTTTCCGCATCACGAAAATGAGATCGCGCAGTCCGAATCAGCCACGGGAAAAACCTTTGCCCGCCATTGGATGCACGTGCGCTTTTTGCTGGTCGAAGGCAAGAAGATGTCCAAGTCCCTGGGCAACTTCTTTACGCTGCGCGACCTGTTGCTGCGCGGCTACAAGGCATCGGCCATCCGCTTTCTGCTCACTTCTGTTCCCTACCGCAATCAATTGAATTTCACCTTCGACGGACTCACCGAGTCCACGCAGGCTGTCGAACGGCTGCGCACCTTTGCACAGCGGCTGCGCGCTGGCGGATTTGCCGAAGGCCGCAATGCAGCCATGGCCGCGGCCACGGAAACAGCCGGGAAAAATTTCATCGCTGCCATGGAAGACGACCTGAACACGGCAGAGGCGCGTGCGGCCATCTTCGATCTGGTACGCGCAGCCAACACCGCAGCCGACCACAACGAGCTGCGCAGCGGCGACGTGCCACCGATGCTCGCCGTGCTGGAGCAGTTCGACGCGGTCTTCAGCGTGCTGGAGGATCACGACGCTGAAGCAGCCCGCTTCGCCCTAGAATGGGCAGAGCGTGAAGGCCGACTCGACGCAGCGGCTACGGCGGCTCTCGCCAGTTATGCTCTCAGCGATGCGGAGATTGACACCATGGTGGCCGAGCGCAACGCTGCTCGCGCGGCCCGCAACTTTGCCCGGGCGGATGCACTGCGGCAGGAGCTGGCGGCCAAAGGCATTCTGATTGAAGACAGTAAAGACGGCGTGCGTTGGCGCAGAAAATAGCCGCAAGAAAATGCAGGCTACGCTTCAGCCTCGACCGCAATGCACTCTACCTCCGCAGCAGGCCGTCCGCTTCGCATTTGCGATGAAGTGACCAAAAAGACGGCCAGCAGCGTGATGGCCATGCCCACATACTCATTGGGCAGCAAGTGTTCGCCCAGGAACACTGCGCCAATCAACACCGCAACCGCTGGATTGACGTATGCGTACGTGGCAACCTTGGCCACGGGCACATGAGCCAGCAGCCAGATGTAAGCCGAGAAGCCTGCCAGCGAACCAAAGAGCAGCAGATACCCCACCGCAGCGATCGACGTGTGGTTCCATTGCGCAACGCGCCACTGGTGCAGCGCGGTGCCCAACGAAAGATCGCACGCGCTGGCAATGAGCATCTCCCAGCCCGCGCAGACCAACGGATGCAGCGAGAGTTGACTGCGCCGGGCCAGCACCGATCCGCAGGTAAAGGAGAGTGCTCCCAACAAGAGCACAACAATGGCAAGGATCTGGCGCGCATCTCCGCGCAGGCCGTGCTGAAGATTGGGCCAGACGAGAATGCCCAAGCCCAAAAATCCCAGCACCAATCCCACTTGACCGCGCGTGCGTAGGCGTTCTCCGCCAGGCAGCATCCACTCTACGATGGCGACGTAAATGGGAACGACGGCCACTAGCAGCGCAGCAAATCCACTGGGCAGGTAATACTCCGCCCAAACCAGGCCGACGTTGCCACCAAAGAGTAGCAGCGCTCCCAGTAGGAGTAGCCGTCGCATTTCGCGCGCGGAGCCAAGGATTTTCTTACCGCGCAGCGCGCAGAAGGCCAGCATCAGGCATCCGCCTAAGACCAAGCGCACGCCGGCTAACAACGGTGCCGGCACAAAATGTACGCCGATGCGCGAGGCGGCATAGGTCGCGCTCCAGAAGAGATAGACGCTGCAAAACGCGCTGATGATTTGCCACTGCGGAGCCGTGCGTTGGCTGGAAGGCATAGACAACTTACATCTATTGTATGGGGCGCGCCCGGGACATTGGTCGCTGTGCAGGTGATTTGCACAGAAAGCAATGCAAACAGCTATACTGGGTGCATGCAAACCCCGTCCGCGCATTGGACATCCGACAGCCGCCAGTGGCGCACAGAGCGCGTTTGGCGCATGTGTCCGCGCAAGCATCTGCGCGTGCTTCCAGCGCGTACGCGGCCCAGCCTCTACGGCTGTGATTAGCTGCTCACTGCTTTTTTCTGCTTAGGAACGTTTCGCCCTTCGCTGCCAGCCTTTGTTTTTGCGCCAGCGAAAGGGTGTACACAGCCGCAGCCAAAAACTATTGTGAGGTTGAACCATGCAGGACACCATGCAGACGAACGAACTCGGCGCATACACAAAGACAGACAAATACGCGAAGTTTGGACCCAAAATTCACGGACCACTGCCCGGCCCCAAGGCCAAGGCCGCAGTCGAGTCCGATCACAAGTGGGTCACGCCCAGCTACACACGCTCTTACCCGCTGGTGGCCAAGAGCGGTCGCGGCATTCGCATTACGGATGTGGATGGCAACGAGTTTCTCGACTTCGCCGCTGGCATCGCCGTCAACTCCACGGGCCATTGCCATCCTGAAGTGGTCGCAGCGATTCAAAAGCAGGCGGCGGAACTGTTGCACGTCTCCGGCTCCGACTTTTACTACGAGCACATGATGCAACTGGCCGAACGGCTCAGCGCGATTGCCCCGATGCGCGGCCCCCACAAGTTCTATTACGGCAACTCCGGCTCAGAGGCCGTGGAGTGCGCGCTGAAGATTGCGCGCTACCACACCGGACGCCAGCAGGTGATCTCCTTCTTTGGTGCCTTCCACGGCCGCACTATGGGCGCGTTGTCCCTCACGGGATCCAAGACGCAGCAACGGCGCAAATTTTCTCCGCTCGTGCCCGGCGTGACGCATGTGCGCTACCCCTACACCTATCGCGGCTGCACCGGCGGCGCACAGGAGCAGGAGGCCTTTGCCCTAGGCTGCGCACGCTACATCGAAAATGTTCTCTTCAAGGCAACGGTCGCACCGGAAGAAGTTGCGGCAATCTTTGTTGAGCCAATCCAAGGTGAGGGCGGCTACATCGTTGCGCCAAATATCTTTTTGCAAGAGCTGCGCCGCATCTGCGACAAGCACGGCATTCTGCTCGTCTCGGACGAAGTGCAGTCTGGCGTGGGCCGCACCGGCAAATGGTGGGCCATTGAGCATTCCGGCGTGGAGCCGGACATCGTCTGCATCGCCAAAGGCATCGCCAGCGGCATGCCGCTGAGCGTCTGCATGACGCGCGCAGAGATCATGGACTGGAAGCCCGGCTCGCATGCCTCCACCTACGGCGGCAACCCGGTGGCCATCGCCGCAGCCATGGCCACGTTGGAGATCATCGAACGCGAAGGCATGGCCAATGCAGCCAAGGTGGGCGCAGCCATGCTGGAGCGCATGCAGAGCTGGCCCAAGCGCTTTGCCAATGTGGGCGAAGTGCGCGGTCGCGGACTGATGCTGGCCATGGAGATCGTCAAAGATCAAGCGACACGCGAGCCAGCCGTGGCGCTGCGCAATCGCATTGAAGAACTGGCCTTTGAGCGTGGATTGATGGTGCTGGGTTGCGGAGAAACCTCGCTGCGCATGTCGCCGCCGCTAATTCTGCGCCAGGAAGAAGCCGACATCGCACTCGACATTCTCGAAGAGTGCATCACCATCGCCGCGCGGGGGTAAGCGCGCAGCAAGCTCACCAGCGGAGACAGAAAATTCTGTCTCCGCTTTTTTCTTTGCACCAGCACGCAGGCTTGCTATAGTTGCGCCATTGCATCATGAGCCTTACGTCCATTGCGCGACTTCGTTTGTGGCTGCTGGAGCAGAGCTTGCATACACTCGATCGTCTGGCGACGCGGCTGAGACGCACGCAGCCAATTGCACCGCATCTGGCCACGGGCATGCGCGGGGAGCGAATCGCCTACTTCCATCTGCGACGATTGGGATACACCATAGTGGCCCGACGTTGGCGCAGCGCGCGATTGCGCGGAGACATGGATTTGATTGCGTGGGAGAATGACTGGCTCTGCTTTGTTGAGGTGAAGACGCGCACCTCACACGCCGTGGAACCCGCCGAAGCAGCCGTGGACGCGGACAAGCGCACGATGCTGCGCCGCATGGCGCGGGAGTATCTGCGCCTGCTGGAAGATCCCGAAAAAATCCCCGTGCGCTTTGATGTGGTTAGCGTGTATTGCGAGGGAAATACGGCTCCGCAGATTGAACTCTTCCGCGGAGCCTTTGGATGGAAGTGACCTCTATACCTTTGCTTCGCTGAAAGCGGCCTGCGCCAGCGGAATGAAGGACTCGGTTTGCGCGTCATAGCTGAGCACTCCTGCGGTAGGAATGTCGAAGACCCATCCATGCAGGCGGACTTCTTTAGCTTTGACGGCGGCAGCCACCGCCGGATGCGTCAGCAGATGCTCCAACTGCGCAAGAACGTTCTCCTGAATCAGTGAGTTCAACTTTGTCTCATCGTCTTCATGCGAGCACCTCTTGGCGACAATCTGCCGCGCAGCATCAGAAAAGCTGAGCCAGCGCGCTACGGCAGGCAACGCCTCCAACTGTTTGCTGCCACGCAGAATCGCCGTCATTGCTCCGCAGCCGGAGTGGCCGCAGACAATGATGTCTGGCACGCCCAGCACCGAAATGGCATATTCAATGCTGGCCGAGACGCCACCCGGCGCAGCGGCAAAGGGGGGAACAATGTTACCTGCATTGCGCACCACGAAGAGATCGCCCGGCCCCTGCTGCATGAACAATTCGGGCACCACGCGGGAATCCGAGCAGCCGATAAAAAGCGCCTGTGGGCGCTGCGCAATCGAAAGCTGCTCAAAGAGCGCCTTTTGGCTGGGATACACATCGCGCTGAAACTTCAAAACTCCATCAATGATGCGATCCATTTTCCCTATCCCAATCCAATATTTTTTTTATTGCGCATCTTTCCACTCTTCATACCACGCCATCTGAATGGCCTCCAGCTTGGACTCGTTTGATTTTTGTGCATCGTCGGCGAAACCAGACAACTCCGTCACCATGCGATGCAAATCCGTAAACCGTACGGTGAGCGGGTCTATGTCCGGATACTTTTCCTGCAACTGAATCCCTATCTCTTCGAAATCGGTCCACACAATCTCTTTGGGCATACGCGCGTCTCTCCTACTTGGTCTCACTCAACGCGAGTGGCTTGCCTTCACTGACGTAATTGCGATTCCACTTGGGAATTTCAACAACATAATTCCCCGGCTTGGTGATGATGGCCTGGCATCCGAGGCGCGAGTTCAATTGCACATCGGCTGCGGTCTCCATGCGATCCAGTTCATCGTCTTCAGCCTCGCTTAAGTTCTGCGCACCTTCGCGGATCCAAAGATGGCAGGTGGTGCAGGCGCAAGCTCCGCCACAAGCGTGGTCGAGAAAAATGTCGTAATTTTCCGCCACATCGAGAAACGACATTGGCTTGCCGTGGTGTTCGTATGGCAACGTGCCGAACGGGAACTCCACTGTGCGGCCTTCGGGAAGAAACGTAACGCGCACCATGTCCTTCGCTGGAGGCTGGTTCTGATCCACGGCGGTTTGCGTTGCGGTTTGTGCTTCTGGTTTTGTCATATTCAGATCTTCGCTTCCATCGTTCTTGTTTTACTGCTTGCTGGTAATCTCCGCCGGCGCAAATGGATGCGGTGCCGTGGGTGCGCGGCCCAGGCCTGCATCTGCGGTCTGCATGGACTTTCCTTGAATGGCGGATGCAACGGCACTCTCCATCTGTAGTTCTGCAAAATGGCGCGTTGCCTTGTCGAGAGTTTCGATCGCGCTGCGAATCACTTTGTAATCCTGTTGCTTGCAGGCATCCTCTAGCGCGGACTTGGCGTGGGCGATGCGCAGATACTCTTCCGGATCAAGCAGCTTCCACGCTGGGTTGTTCGGAGCCTTTTCCACCAGAGTCAGAATGGTTTCCGCTTCATTGCGCGCTTCGACAAGCTGGCGCTGGCGAAAATCTTCCTCAGCGTGGTCAAAGGAATCCAGGATCATCGTCTCCACCTGCTCGTCGGTCAGGCCATAGGTAGGCTTCACTGCCACCTCAGACTGCTTACCGCTGCGCTGCTCCAATGCGGAGACGTGCAAGATGCCGTTGGCGTCGATGAGAAATTTTACTTCGATGCGCGGCAGACCTGCCGTCATCGGCGGAATGCCTTTGAGATCAAAGCGTGCCAGCGAGCGGCAATCCTTGGCCAGCTCGCGCTCCCCCTGCACCACATGAATGGCCACGTTGGTCTGGCCATCCACGCCGGTAGTGAAGTGCTCCGTTGCCGAAGCGGGAATGGTGGAGTTGCGCTGAAGGATACGCGCAACCACACCGCCCAAGGCCTCAATGCCCAGCGAAAGCGGCGTCACGTCCAGCAGCAGCATGTCTTGCGTGGCCGCCGAGCCGCCAGAGAGAATCTTTGCCTGCACGGCTGCGCCCAGCGCAACCACTTCATCGGGATTCAGCGCTGTGTGCGGCTTTTTGCCACGCGCGGGCAGATCGAAGATCTGTTCCACCAGCGCGCGCACGCGCGGAATGCGTGTGGAGCCGCCAACGAGAACCACTTCATCAATTTGTCCGGGCGTGATGCCTGCATCCTGCATCGCTTGACGGCACGGAGCCAGCGTGCGCACGAGCACCGGCTCCATCAACGATTCCAATTGCTCGCGCGTGATCGTGCGCCGATAGTGCTGGCCTCCGGGTAACTGCACATCGATCGTGGTTTGCTCTTGCGTTGAAAGCGCGATTTTTGCTTCAATCACAGATTTGCGAATGGCCTGTACCGCTTCGGCATTGCGGCGCAGGTCGAGCTTCAGGTCTCCGGCAACGTCGTCCAGCGCAATGGCAATCAGCAGGTTGTCAATGTCATCGCCACCCAGATGTGTATCGCCATTGGTGGCGATCACTTCAAAGATGCCATCCTGCAACTTCAAAATGGAGATGTCAAAAGTACCGCCGCCGAAATCGTACACGGCGACGATGCCTTCTTTTTTCTTGTCGAGTCCATAGGCCAGCGCAGCCGCTGTTGGTTCATTCACTAGGCGCAGCACGTCAAGGCCAGCCATGCGTCCCGCGTCTTTGGTAGCCTGCCGCTGCGCATCATTGAAGTATGCGGGAACAGTGATGACCGCCTTGGTGACGGACGATCCAGGCCCAAAGTATCGCTGCGCGTTGCGCTGCAACTGGCGCAGCACGTGCGCAGAAATCTCCGGCGGCGTAAACTCCCGCTCGCCCAAACGCAGGCGCAACACTTCTCCCGGAGCAAGATTGTCCGCTAAGCGAAAGGGGAAAAATTGTAATTCCGACTGCACATCTTCCGCGCCCCGGCCCATCAATCGCTTGGCGGAATACACGGCGCGCTCTGGCGTCTCAATCAGGTGCGCGCGCGCAGCATTGCCGAC
>JAJZMO010000219.1 GCA_021798235.1 Acidobacteriota bacterium
CCGTATGCGTGGTGAAGTGCATCAGGTCGCTTCTGTCGATGAAGGGAACAATCTTCACGCCCTTGGGCAGAATCTGATCGTTCAGCTCCCGCACCTTTGCGTGGATTCCATCCAGAACCGGTTGCGCGTCCGCTCCTTTTTGTAAAAGAGCGATGCCAGAAACCACATCGCTGTCATCAATAATCTTTCCATCATCGCGGCGGATCGCATGGCCAAACTGCCCCAGCCGGATCTCCGGCCCCTGTGTGACAACGGCGATGTCCCGTACGTGAAGCGGCGTGCCGCTTTTGGTCAGGATGACGGTGTTTTCAATGTCCTGAATGTTGCGAACCAGTCCAACTTCGCGGATGTTGATCTGCTGAAGGCCATCCTCAATAAAGCTGCCGCCGGCATTGATGTTGTTGTTGGCAAGTTGCTGCTCGACCTGGGCAATACTCAGCCCGTAAGAAACCAATTTGTCAGGATCCAGGCGCACTTGATACTCGCGCGTTGGGCCGCCAAAGGGATTGGTATCGACAACTCCCGGAACCGATTTCAGATTTTTCTCAACCACCCAGGTTTCCAGCGACTTCAGATTCATCACGTCGTACTCTGGGTTGGTGCTTTCCAGCGTGTAGAAATAAATTTGTCCGACGGGACTCCAGTCCGTCCCCATCTGTGGAACAACCCCCGGCGGCAACGTGGCCTGCGAAAGACGTTCCAAAACCCGTTCGCGGTTTTCAAAGTTGGTTGTGTCTTCGCCAAAAACCATTTCCACGGTGGAAAGACCAAAAATGGACCACGAGCGGACATGGACAACTCCCGGAATCCCATTCATCGCAATTTCGAGCGGAATCGTAACCTGCTGCTCGATCTGCTCGGCAGAGATGCCGGGCCACTGCGCGATGACATCCACATAGTTGTTGGCTACGTCTGGATAGGCTTCGACGGGAAGGCGATGGAAGGAAACAGCTCCCCAGGCAAACAGGAGAATCGCTCCTGCCAGCATCAGAAAGCGGTTTTGCAGCGCAAAATCAACCAGCCTGCGAATCATTGCGCCTCCAGCGTCGCTTCCAGTTGGAGCACGTTGGAGACCACGGACTGGCCAGCGTTGATGCCAGCGAGAATCTGCTGTCGGTTACCCGGCAGCATGTCGCCCGCCTGGACTTCCACGCGCTGGAAGCGGCTGTTGCTGGCCGGAACAAAGACCCAGTCGCGGTCATGCAGGTGCAGAATCGCCGAAGCCGGCACCGTGGCGTAATGGTTTTGGCTGCGGCTGGTGAGCGTAGCGTTGACGAACATGCCCAGACGCAACAGGCCGGGGTTGTGCACGGCGATGCGCACCTTGGCTGTGCGGATGTTGGGGTCGAGCACCGGGCCAATGTCGCTGACCGTGCCCGTCAGTTGCAGGTTGGGGTAGGCGTCCACGTGGATGCGAGCCAATTGCCCCACGTGTACCTTGGGAATGTCGTTTTCATAGACGTCACAGAGCACCCAGACCGTGGAAAGATCGGCGATGGTGAACAAATTGGACGACCCAGAATACGTGACGCCCGCCGCTGCAGCATTGGTCACGTTTTGCGCCACGATGACGCCAGAGATGGGCGCGGTCACATTCACCAGGCTGGAGGGATGGTTCTTGTCCACGCCCAGCACGTTGAGTTGATTTTCCGCAGCCGTCAGGTCCGCCTGCGCGTCTTTTTCGGTGTCGTCGGCCTGTTCGAGCGCGCTCAGCGCAACGGCTCCGTGATTGTATAAATCCAGCGCGCGCAGGTAGGCCTTGTCGGCGAGCTGTTCGTCGTTTTTGGCCTTCAAATATGCGTCAAAGGCGTTGGTGATGTCCGGGCTTTGCACGCGCAGCAGCAACTGGCCCTTGCGCACGGTGTCATCCAACTGCACGCGAATATCCACCACGCGGCCACTGGCCAGAGAGATGACCGGAATTTCACGGGAGACATCCGGCGTCACCGTGCCGGTGACGTTTAACTCCGCAGGCGCGTTCACCTGTTGCGCCGTGACCAAGGGAAATTGCTCCGGGTGCGCCACGGTGAATAAGCTCATGTTGCCGCCTTCGACCACTTGCGTAGCGGGCGGCGCGCCATCGGCGGGATTAAATTTTTTTCCGCAGCCAACGGTCAGTACACACAAGGCCAGACCTGCAAATCGATTGAAATTTCGTTTGTTTTTCATACGAGTGCCTCGCAGGCGAATTTTTTAAACCGTGCGATTGAATTCGCAAAAGTGCCTGCGAAATTTCAGAAATCTGTACACAGTGGGAGTTTTGTTGCAAGTTCGGATGGACACATCAACGTCATGGACGCATACGTCAGACCCAACATGAGTATATCGAATGCGTGGCGGGCCAAGCGCTATCTTTCGGGCACTGTCGGGCTATCTTTTGGTCTGTGCTTGTCGCTGGATGCGAAAAAGCCGTACGCTGTGTACGGGACTCCAGCAGGTTGACTATGTTTTCATTGCCTACCCGTTTTGGCCGCAAGGCCACGCTCGCTCAGGTTGCCCTGCTGATCCTTTTGATCGCATTGATCGATTGGAAAGTGAATGCGGATGTTCCGCTCGGATTTTTCTATCTTTTGCCAATAGCGCTTGCGGGCAGCGAATTCAACCGATGGCAAATCGCTTTGCTTTCGTCCGTGTGTATGGGGTTGGCTGAGGCGTTCGACGGTTATACCTGGTCGCTGCAATCCGGCATATCGCGCGACATTCTCTATTTCTCTGCATTCTGTGGTGCCGGATTTTTTGTGCATGAGATGATCGCAAACCGGCAGGCTTCGTTAGCGCATATTCAGAGCGTAGAGCGGGAAATGCAGGCACGGCAGGATGCCGAAGAACAATTAAAAATTCTCATTGAGAGCAGTCCGATTGCCATCTTGACCGCGGACGCGGAAGGCGTAATCTTTCTGGCCAATGATGCGGCACACAGACTCTTTAATTTGTCGCCGCACCTCCTGCCCGGGCGGCGGATTCACACATATCTCCCGGCTCTTATCAATGTTCCTGCACTGCGCGGCAATCAGCACTCGTTCCGCACGGTCATGCAGTGTACCGGGCATCGGGACGATGGGGATGTTTTTATTGCCGATGTCTGGTTTTCTACCTATGCCACCAGCTCTGGATCCCGCTTGGCTGCCATTGTGATCGATAGCTCAGAGGAATTGAGAGATCGCGAAGAGGCCGGCCTGCACCAGTTGCTGACGGCCTCTCGCATTCTGGTCGGAGCGGTTTCCCATGAAGTTCGTAATGTTTGCGGGGCCATTGCGGTGGTGCATGAAAATCTTGCTCGGTGTGAGCATCTGGCGCACAACCAGGACTATGAAGCGCTCGGAACTCTGGTCCGTGCACTGGAAAAAATAGCCTCGATGGAACTTCGCCAAACCATCAACCAGTCAGCCGGCATCAATGTTGGTTCATTTCTGGATGAATTGAAAGTGATTCTCGGTCCGGAACTCCGGGAAAAACAAATTCACACACATTGGGAAATTGAACCGAATCTTCCGATAGTATTGGCGGATCGTCAAAGCCTGATGCAGGTATTCTTGAATCTGATTAAAAACAGCGAACGGGCCGTGGAGTCCCAAGAGCTGCGAAGCCTGTCCATCACCGCCCGAGCTGAGGCGCAGCGCGTTCTGATTTATGTCACGGATAATGGAAGCGGAGTCGGAAACCCAGAGTTACTCTTCCGTCCTTTTCAGGAAAAAGCGCGCGCCACGGGGCTTGGACTCTATCTCTCTCGCGCGCTTATGCGATCGTTTCGAGGAAACCTTTGGCATCAGCCCAGCCCAAGCGGCGCTACCTTTGTTGTGGAACTTTCCCGTGTTTTAGTTTGAGTTCAAACATGAGTATGGAACGAAAAATACGACTTCTGTTGGTGGACGACCATAGTCTGTTCCGCGAGAGTCTTGGTCGGCTGCTTGCATCAGAAAAGGACATGGAATTGGCAGGAGAAGCCTGTTCCGTTGCAGCGGCAATCGAGGCACTCGATTCCTGCCAGCCCGACATTGTCTTGCTGGACTTTGATCTGGGAGATAGACAAAAGGGTCCGGATTTCCTTGAGGAAGCCAAGAAGAAAAACTTTCAGGGCCGCATTCTTATGGTAACTGCCGGAATGGAGGATGCGGATACGGTTCGCGTGATCCAACAGGGAGTGGCAGGAGTTTTCCTGAAGCATAATTCTCCCGGACTGCTGATTGAGGCCATTTACAAGGTTTTCCAAGGTGAATTATGGTTGGACGCTGGCTTGGTTCGATCGCTGATTGCCAGTACAAATTCTGGCCAAGACAATCCGCAGCCCCATCCAGCCTTGAACGAGCGGGAACAGTCCGTCTTACGCTGCGTGTTCGAAGGGCTGACGAACAAAGAAATCGCCTCCAATCTCAATCTCTCCGAGAGCTATGTAAAAGCGTTGCTGCAACAGCTTTTTCAAAAAACCGGGGCCAGGAATCGAAGTCAGCTTGTTCGTATTGCTCTTGAGAAAAAAGAACAATATGTTCCGGATCTTGATAAAAGCCGCTAATGCTTTTGGGCAGCCCGACGCAATCCATATAAATTTCTTTCATCCTGACGCCATTCCGTGGAAATCCCAGCGGCGCTGACGTGGCGCTCCCGCGCCACGCAAGAAGTTCAGCGTGCGGAAACAGACCATCCTGCTTTTTCAGGAGTAGGCGTTGCCCGTCATCGTTGAGGCAAAAAGGCCGCGACCTCTTGGATTCTTCCATCGTATGTACATCTTTAGTAATGATTTGATTGCACGGGGACAGAGTGAACTGCGAGGGGGGATTTAGAGATGTTTTTTGATTGAGAACCATCCTGTTTGCGATCGTCGACAATTCGTATTCTTGCGGACCGGGCAAGGGGGCACACGTTACCATTGGTGAAATTTTTTAGGGTCAGACTACAAATTGCGGATGAATTTCTGCGAGTATCACTGGGGCTAACGCAGAGATAAGGCGGATGTAACGGCAATGTTTTTCATTTAGTTGCAGGTGAAACACCTTGTAGCCTTGCCGTGTAGCCCTTGTGTAACCGTTATAACGTTTCCAATAGTGGCGAAGCGGGTGTACAGGTGACAGATGCCACATCTCAATCAAGGCTGCATTACGGGGATTGTCCATGATTGTCCGATGTCGCTAGATCTCCCAAGGATTGGTACTCAAGGACGGTAGCAATATGGAAATCATGAAAAAGAAAATGCGCCTTTACTCCATTACTCTGCTGTTGGTATGCGTTGGATGTATCCTTCCACGTGCATCCGCGCAAACGGCCACAATTGTGGATAACGGAAGCTCATTGTCTGTGAACTTCAATGAATCCGGGGCGACGTTGGCCATCGTGCATTTCACGGTCACCAGCGGCAGCTCAAGTTCCGGGCAGCTGAATGACACGATGTCAGGGTCGAGCGGAACCTTTACATACACGATTCAGCCGCCGGAGGTTCCCTTGGTGGTCAGCGGCGCACCGTTGACCGTTGCCTACAGCGTCACCTACCAGGTGAACGGTGTCCAAAACACGGTCAGCTTCCCCAACTGGACGCGGAGTTCATCGGGGAGCACGCAGACGGTAGCCACGCCGACAATCACGCCGGGAGCGGGCAGCTACAGCTCTCCGCAGACGGTGACCTTGAGCGACGCGACATCGGGAGCGGCGATCTATTACACAACCGACGGCACGCAGCCGACGACTGGATCCACGCTGTATAGCGGAGCCTTTACCGTTTCGAGCACTACGACCGTCAATGCCATCGCTGCAGAGAGTGGCTACTCCAACTCCAGCGTGGCCTCGGCAACAATCTCGATTAGTTCAAGCAGCGGCCAACCCACAGCTGCGATCGTGGATAACGGAAGCTCTCTGGATCTAACCTTCAATGCACCTGGGGCGACGTTGGCCATCGTGCATTTCACGGTCACCAGCGGCAGCTCAAGTTCCGGGCAGCTGAATGACACGATGTCAGGGTCGAGCGGAACCTTTACATACACGATTCAGCCGCCGGAGGTTCCCTTGGTGGTCAGCGGCGCACCGTTGACCGTTGCCTACAGCGTCACCTACCAGGTGAACGGTGTCCAAAACACGGTCAGCTTCCCCAACTGGACGCGGAGTTCATCGGGGAGCACGCAGACGGTAGCCACGCCGACAATCACGCCGGGAGCGGGCAGCTACAGCTCTCCGCAGACGGTGACCTTGAGCGACGCGACATCGGGAGCGGCGATCTATTACACGACCGACGGCACGCAGCCGACAACTGGATCCACGCTGTATAGCGGAGCCTTTACTCTGTCGGCCAGCGCTACCATCAATGCCATCGCCGTAGAGAGTGGCTACACCAATTCCAGCGTAGCTTCGGCTGCAATCTCAATCACCGCTGCTGAACAACAGGCAGCGCCACCAGTAATTTCTCCCGGGACGGGTACTTTCACGTCAACGCAGACCGTTACGTTGAGTGATGGGACTCCGGGCGCTGCGATCTATTACACGACGAATGGAACGCAGCCAACAACATCCTCCCAGCTGTACAGCGGTGCATTTTCGGTATCGAGTACAACAACCGTAAACGCCATTGCAATTGCCAACGGCTATTTGAACTCAAGTGTGTCTACAGCAACACTAACCGTATCTTCACTTACAAATTATTCATATAATGTAGTTGAAGAGGGAAGCTCTTCCTTGGTAATTTACTTGGATCTAACGTGGGTGATGCCGAAAAACATACTTTCGGCCCCCATCATTACCTATAGCGTAACCAATTCCAGTGGAACTGTGCTGCAACCTCAAACCAGTCCAACGTTGTCTCCGGTGAGCGGATCAACGGAGAACTGGGCTTCTGCCCCCATCACAGGGCTGCAAACCGGAGATGTAGTCACATTCTTCTTCACCTATACGCAAGCCAATGGGACCAATATCAATGCTCCCATCAATGCTCCAGGAACGCAGTTTTCGCATTCCTTCTGCGGGTCCAGCACAACGGGATCTTGTACTCCAACCATTGCCTTGCCAACGTTTACGCCTGCGGGAGGCACCTACGCGTCTGGGCAGAGTGTAACCATCAATTCCCAGTCGTCGTGGCCTTCCGGAACCGAAATATACTACACAACAGATGGAGCAACGCCTATAGTCGGGAACAAGGATACTATTTTGTATGCAGGAACTCCGATTAGCGTGGCTAGCTCAATGTCCATAAGCGCTAAGGCTATTAACGGTAGCCAGCAGTCTCCGGCGGCAGTTTCCACATATATCATTAGCTGCTCTGGTTGTTCTGTGCAGGCTCCCGTATTCTCTGCGCCATCTGGAACATATCAAAATGAACTCTATCTCTGGCTGGTCTCTCCAACACCGGGTGCAATTGTCTATTACACGCTGGATGGAACCACTCCAACTACATCTTCACCGCGGTTCTCTGCAGGCATAGGAATTCCATTGCCGGTAGGGACAACAACTGTGAACGCAGTAGCATATCTGAACGGAACGATGTCGAGTGTGGCTTCGGGTACTTATATATTGCAAAGCCTCAATCAAAGTACCTGGAACGGCATGACTACGTTCACGGTGCAAAATAACTCTAAAGGTGAATATGCAAATGACCAAATATATTGGATGATTATTGGGCAGGATCCCAATAGTCC
>JAJZMO010000272.1 GCA_021798235.1 Acidobacteriota bacterium
AAGTATCCGCAAAGCGTGAGCATGCGCAGTTGGCTGAAAAACTCCGCCGCCGGACCATCCTGCGCGGCGGTCTTGTTGGGATAGGCGATGCGGTCGAGGATCCGTGTTTGCTGTGCAGCGTTGCAGGCGGCAAAGCGATTTTGAAATGCGAGCAGACACTCAGCATCCACCCAGGCCAGACCAAACTGCATCTGCGCAAGCAGATCGCCGCGCAGCCAATTCGCCCAATCATCCAGAAACTCTGGCACGCCGGCGTCACTGGCGCTGCCGCTCTCCGCATCAGCGGGCACAATGCGATCGCACAGTGCGCGCAATGCGGCAAACTCCTGCGCGGTGAAGGCCTGCGGGGTAAAGACCGCCGCATCCGGCGCATAGCCCAGCTCCGGGCCATCGGGCGGCGTGCTCAACCCCTGCGCCAGCAACGATGCAGACGGCATCCATGCCATCGCGCTCAACGCAGGCGCGGCTAGCATCATCTTCAGCACCGCGCGGCGATCGATGCGCCGCTTCGGCTTGGAATTTGTTTCGTTCATCCCGGCCTTCCCTGCCTTTCAGTCTCCATTTGGATTCGCAGTTAAGCGTTGAGTCCACGCATCTGTGCGAGGATCGCGTCTGAGGTGCGCCACGCCAGCGCGAGAATCGTCAGCGTTGGATTTTTGTCGGCCTGGCCCACGAACGGCGCGCCATCGGCGACGAAGAGATTTTTGCACTCCCAGGCGCGGCACTGCGGGTCGAGCACAGAGTCCTTTTCGCTACTGCCCATGCGCGCGCCGCCCACTTCATGAATCGCCTGCCCGCCGCGGGAGATGCCGCCGCGCCGCTTCGGCTCAGAAACGGCGATCACCTGCCCCCCGGCCGTCTCCACAATCTGCTGAAAGGTGGCTTGCATGTGCCGCGCCATGGCGACTTCCTCATCGCCCCACTGAAAATGAAAGCGCAGCGTGGGAATGCCCCAGCGATCCACACTGTTTTTGTCGATCTCACAGTAGCTCTGCGCATTGGGGATCATGTCGCCGCGACCATGAAAGTTGATCAGCGATCCGTACAGACTGCGGCTCTTCTGCTTCAGCTCCGCGCCATAGCCGGAGTTCAACAGGCCGCCCAACTGCTGCATCGTTCCCATCTCCGGCATGCCGCGCCGTCCGCCGTCAAACTCAATGTGATAGCCGCGTGTAAATGGCAGGCCGCTCTTCTTCGAGTAATTCCACCACGGCATGTACAGATGCATGCCGCCAACGCCGTCCTCATTGTGTGGCGGCAACTGGCTCAACGCCGGAAAGTATCCGCTCACATCCGACATCACCGAGTCCATCAGATACCGGCCCACCATGCCATTCGCATTGCCCAGTCCGTCAGGATGTTGCGTGCTGCGCGAGTTAAGCAAAATGCGCGCCGTCTCGCATGCGCTTGCGGCCAGCACCACGACTTTGGCGCGCGCCTCCTGCTCCTGCCCGGTGCGTTTGTCGATATAGGCGACGCCCGTGGCCAAACCATCCGGCCCGGTCAGCACCGCACGCACCATCGCATCGGTGCGAATCTCCAGATTGCCCGTTTCGCGCGCGGGGGAGAGCAGCGTTGTGGGCGAGGAAAAATTTGATCCCATGCGGCAACTACGATTGCACTGGCCAACGTAGTGGCAGGCGGGCCTGCCATTGCGCGGACGCGTCAGCACAGCCAGCCGCGACGGAATGCACGGAATGCGCAATTGGCCGCAGCTCTTCTGCACCAATTTTTCGTAACAGCGCGGCTCTGGCGGCGGCAAAAATTTTCCGTCGGGCAAATTCTCCATGCCCTCCGCAGAGCCAAAGACGCCGATCAAATCTTCGACCTTGTCGTAATACGGCGCGAGGTCCTCATACGAAATCGGCCAGTCGAATCCCTTGCCATCACGGCTGTACGGTTTGAAGTCGTACGGGCCGAAGCGCAGCGCAATGCGTCCCCAGGCGTTGGTACGTCCGCCCAACATACGGGAGCGGAACCACATCCAATCGCTGCCCGGAGCGTTGGTGTAAGGCTCTCCCGGAATTTGCCAGCCGCCGACTACGGCCTCAAAGCCGCCAAAAGGTTGCGTGGCGCAGGCCCCAGCGCGGTGCGGCGCATCGTAGGTCCACTCCAGCCATTTGGAGTCACGCGCAGTGTCATACCATCCACCCGCTTCCAGCAGCAGGCATTTGGCGCCCGCGCGCGTCAGGTTGTAGGCCATCATGCCGCCGCCTGCACCGGAGCCAACGATGATTGCGTCATACTGTTGACTGCTATCTGCACCGTTCATCATTGTGCCTCCCGGTTGACTGCGGCCAGCTCTGGCTGCGCTGCAGTCGATTGCAAGTGAATCGGTCTAACTGTAACTGGAGCGCGATTGTTGCCTTCGTTGTCAAAGGAAATTTCTCCCGATGCGCCACTGTAGTTTTGGATGCGCGCCAACTGATCACGCAGTCGCGCCCGATTTGCACCCGATCGCTGCACTGCGCGCACGATCAAGCAAACGGCATCGTAGGTCTGCTCTGCTACCGCGTCTGGGGCTGCGCCTGTCTGTTGGCGAAAGCGTTGCGCGAAGGATTGCCGCAACGCGCTGCGCGCCGGGCTGCTCACCGTCCAAAACTGCGGCGTGGCGGGAGAAATTTGCAACGATGCTCGCTCCACGCGCGCCGCATTCCTCTCCAGTCTTAGCAACAAAATGCCCTGTGCGGCCTCCTGCGAAAGATCCATGACGGCATCCGGCTGCTGCTGCTGCAACGCCTGCACCAATGCGCCGCTGCTTTGCGGATGCGTCCAAAGCAAAATGGTCTGCGGCGCATCTGCCTGCAATTGTTTTTCAATCTGCGGATACGCAGCTTGCGCTGGATCGAACGTCAGCACTTGCGGAGCAGGCATGTTGAGGCTCTGCGCAGCCTGCTGCACGGCAGCCATCGCTGCCCGCCCGTCGTGATCGCGCTGCGTAATCAGAACCGTGCGATGCGGATTGCCTGTGGTCTGCACACGCCGCAAAAATTCCTGCGCCTGCTGCGCATCGCTTGGCCCCATGCGAAAGACCCAGGGAATGTTGACCTCCGTAGCTGTTGCATCCGACGAAAGCGTCAGCAGCGGCACTCCTATCCGGTTCACCACTTGCTCGCCCATGTGTGCGGCATCGCCGCTTTCGGATGTGATGACGGCGATCGAAGGATCCTGCAGTATCAGATGCAAGAGTGAATCGGAGATGTGCGCCCACGATGGCCCGCTCTCGTCCTGCACCGCCAGCGTGATGTGATGGCCGGGCACTGCGGCATCTGCGCCAGAGTCGCGCAAGGCCATCCGTGCCGCTGCCAACATCGCCGCGCCTTCGTTGGCACGCTCGCCATGCAGCGGAGCCAGCATGCCGATGGCAATCTCCTTGCCTGTGAGATCTGCGCTGCGCTCGCGCCCCGGCCCAGCGTAGGAAACGCCTTGTTCTCCAATGCTGGCGTAGGGCGTGATGCTGGAGGAAGACCGGGCGCTGGCGTGCGGATGCAAAGTTGCCGTCGTCGGCTTTTGTGAATTCTTTTTCCAATCCGTACGCTGCTCCGGCCAGTAAACAAATTTCCCATCGCGCACCTGCGCAAAGGTGACGGGAGCAATGTTGTTCAGCGCATAATCAAAAAACGCTGTTCCGCTCACGCCTGCGTATGGCTTCATCTCATACGCGCGCAGCGCATCCATAATGCGTCCGCGATTCAGCCCTGCCTGCTCAATCGCGCCCAGCAGAATGTTCATGCCATCGAATGCGTAGGCAGCATACGCGTCTGGCGCTTCATGAAAGCGTGCCGCGTACCGTTTCTGAAAACTCAGCCAGGCCGGATCCGTGCGGGTCGGGTCCAGCGGAGAGATCATCACCAACCCCTCCGCCGCAGCTCCAGCAATCTGCACCACCTGCGGATACGCAACACGGCTGCTGGCAAAAACTGGTTGCCGCATGCCCAACGCGCGCATTTGTTTCAGCAATACGCCTGCCTGCCGCGCGTCGGCCCAGATCACCACCCCGTCCAAGTTCGCATTTTTCAGCACCTGCAACTGTGCGGAAAAGTCTGTGTCCGTGGGCGCAAACTTCTGCACCACCGGCGGCTGATGCCCCATGCGCCGCGCTGTCTCAAAGAAAATATGGTCGCCCTCGCGTCCATAGCGATTGTTCACCTGCAACAGACCAACATTTTTCAAATGGAGCTGATTGAAGATGTAGTCGGCCAACGCGTAGCCCTGCTGCCGGTCGTCAGGAAAATCATGCAGCAGCCAGGGAATGCGCGTCTCGGTCACCGTTGGGTCATTCGTGGCCGTGTCGAGAATCGGAATCTCCAGCTTCAACGCCGCACGCAATTCAATATGCGTTGAGGAGGAATCGACGGAGCCAAACATGGCCCAATCTTTCTCGCGCACGCGCATATCCACGATCGCCATGGAAGATGCGCCCCACAACGGCAGATCGTCATGCACGCGCAGCGCAAAGGGCTTGCCGTGGTACCCGCCACGCGCGTTGGCTTCGTCGATGGCCATCTGCGCCCCATGCAGCATGGGTATGCCGTACTGCGAGTCGTAGTTGCTCGCATCGAGTGGGCCAAGAAATCCAATGTCGATGCTTTGCAACTTAGCCAAGTCACCATCGGGCGCGCTGCGCGCAGCTCCATCGTAGGCGAGCGTGCGCGCATCCACGTACCACTGCTGGTACGGCTTGCGGAAACGGTGGAACGGCTCCGCCTGCATCGGCATATTGGCGTACGTGCCGCTGGTTGGTGGAGCTATTGCATTCGCTGCTGGCGGCTTGGCCTGCGCTGCCGCCAGCCTGCAAAACAGCCCTGTGGCTAGAAAAAAAACAGTGGCCGCATGCTTTCTCCGCGGTCGAACTCGCATGTGCATGACGCAAATTCCCTTCTGCTTCTGCATGGTTGTCTGCGCGGACTATGCCAGATTGCGCGTCGAGGCTCCGGGCTTTTCTTCAGATTCGAAGATGGCCATCGCTTCCATCTCCACCAGCAGGCTGGACCAGCAAAGACGTGCCTGTATACCGGTCGATGCGGGCAACACATCCAATCCCTGCTGCCGGAAAAACTCTGTGCGAATTTCGTTGAAGGCCTCGTAGTCGCGCTCAATGTCGCGCAGATAACATGTGGTGCGCACAACATCCTTCCAGCTCGCACCCTCGCTCTTCAACAGCGCGGTGATGTTCTGGTACGCGCGCCAGGTCTGCGCCCGAAAATCTCCGGGATGCACCGTCTCTCCCTGATCGCCCACGCTGGCCGTGCCAGAGATCATCAAGATCGTCACGCCTTTAATGTCCAGCCGCAGCCCGCGTGAAAACGAGGATGGCTTCTGATAGTTGTAAGCTTCATTCAACATTTGCGGTGCGCTCATCGCCTTCTTGGCGACTGGTTTGTGCGCAGGTGCGGATGCGCCCGGAATTTCAATCACGCTTTGACTCATGACTCTTCTCCTTGATTTTTTCTGCGTTGCTGATTTTTGTTGCGTTGCGTTCCGGGATGCCATGGCTTAAACCCTGCGCCGTGGCCACCCAAATATCTTCCCCTTGAAAATCCATGCTGAGGATGTAGTTGTGCGCAGGCGCTGTTGGCGTTGTCAGCCTGCGTTGTTTTCCATCCGGGGCGGTCATCAAAATCTCTCCACGCCCAGTCTTCGAATTGGGACGGTACGTCACCCAGGCATTGTGGGCATAATCCAACTCGCTCAGACCATCCTGGGTGCAGGCCCACACGGCGTTGCCGCGCGAGCGCACGGCGTTGACAAAATTCGACGCCAACCCGCTGTCCTTCGTCAGGTAGTTGTGCCAGTTGCGTCCGTCATAGCCGCTCAGGCCAAAGTACGTCGAGGCCCAAAACATTTTTGTGTCTGCGTTGTAAACCACACTGCTGACAATGTTGTGGATCAAGCCTTGATTGCGATAGAGCACGATCTCCATTTCTCCATCGGGATCGGTATATGGACGCCAGGTATGATGCGCCAGATCATACGCAACAACGCCGCCGCCCCACGCGCCGATGTAGACCTTCCCTGGCGTCACTGCGAGGGAGTACACCCACGGCTCATTGAACGGAGCATTCGTCTCGTTGAAGATCGTCCAACTTCCATCGCGCGTGTCCAAGCGGCTGGCACCAGCTGCAGTTCCCAGCCAGATATATTCGCCTTGCACGGCGGCAGCGTAAACCAAATCGTTCGCAAGACCGCTGGACATGCTGGTGTAGTTGCGAAATTGTCCGCCAGAGTAAACGCTCGCCCCGCCAAAGGCCGCGATCCACACATCACCGGATTTGTGATCGACGGCAACGCCCATGATGACGTTGGAGACCAAACCGTCCTTTGTCGTAAAGATTTTTTTAATGTGACCTTGCTCGATCAACACCAGCCCGTGTTCGGTTCCCGCCCAAACGCGGTCGCCATCGACGGTGACGCAGAAAACTTCGCCCGGGGGAAATCCATTGGCCTGCGTGTAGTTCACCCAGCGCGTATAGAGCGGCACCGTCTGCGCCTTCAGGCCAGCCGATGCCAACAGGCACAAACCGGCGCATAGAAATATGCGCACAATCTTCCGCGTTGCATGAATCTTCTTTTCGATGTTTTTCTTCATCACTGTCTCGCGCATATCCATCCCTGTCCCCATTGCTTTCCGCCTCGGGCTACATCGTTTTCAGATACTCAATCAGGTCGTTCAACTGCACCTTGTCCATGTCCGAGGTCACGCCGTGTTCATCCTGTGGATTGAAAAGCGTCCAAATTTCTTCCAAGCTCTGCGCCTCGCCGTTGTGCAGGTAGGGTGGCTTCATGGCTACGCCTTCCAATTGAGGCACGTCGAAGGCTTGAATCGTGTCATACCGCGTCGCCGTGCCCACGTTCATCAACACGCGCGAGGTGTAATGCGTGTACGGTGAATGGCAAAAATAGCAACGCTTCTGTGGGGGTATTAACGCGCCTGTGTTCGTGCGCGTGCGGTAGAAAATAGCTCGGCCTCGCGCTTGCGCATCTGTGAGCTGTCCTTTGTTTGATTGGTGTGGTCCCGGCGGCAAACGCAGAGCGAGAATGAAGCCAGCCAAATCCTCCACTTCACTTTTGTTGAATCCTTGCGAACGAAAGATGTAGGCTGCCGTGCGCGGACCATCCTGAGTTTCCAAGTTTGGATTTTTTCCATTCCACTTGAAGGGCGCTGTGCCATCGATGCCCAACAACGTCTTGTTCTCCACCACGTCACGGCCCAGTTGCGGCGTCTCCAGGCTCCACGCCAAACCATCGGACAATCCGCCGTGCGGGTGGCAGGTTGCACAGGCCATCTGTCCCTGCTGGCAATAGCGCGCACTGTAGAAGAGCTGCGCCCCGTGGCGCAGGCGCGTTACACTTTTCGGCCCACCCAAGTCAATCGGCGCTTCCATCTGCATGGTGCCAAGATTCACCACGCTCACCGTATCGTCCATGCGGTTGGCAATGTAGGCCGTCTTTCCATCGGGAGCAACCACCACCGCCGTGGGATTTTTTCCCGTCTGCAAACGCTGTGCAACAAATTC